>JALYMD010000072.1 GCA_030773875.1 Chloroflexota bacterium
ACCCGGACGAGACCGCCAACGGCGGCTTCAATGTGCTCTCCTGCGTCGGCAACGAGGCGGTCGTCGCCTCGGGAGAGGCGCGGGGAGCGAAGGGGATCGTCACGGGCAAGCACGGCGGCGCCGAGCACGTGATGATCGACTTCTCCGATGACGTGCTGGCAAAGATGCTTGTCGGGGATCAGATCTTGGTGCGGGGATTCGGCACCGGTCTCGCGATCGACGCGTTCCCGTCCATCCTCTGCAGCAATCTCGACCCGAAGCTGCTGGAAGCGGGGGTGACGGAGGTCAAGGACGACAAACTGGTCGTGCCCGTCGCCAGATGTGCACCGGCGGCGGTGATGGGATCTGGTTTAGGGCGCGATCACGTCTTCCGGGGGGATTACGACATCACCCTGTTCGACCCCGCCGTGGTTGAGGAGTACGGATTGGCCGACCTTCGCTTTGGGGACTTTGTGGCCATCCTTGACGCCGATGCCACCTACGGTCGTCACTACTACCGTGGCGCCGTCTCGATCGGCGTCATCGCCCACGGGGACTCGATCATCGCCGGGCACGGCCCGGGCGTGACCGGGCTCCTCACCTCCCGGAGCGGCGAAATCCTCCCTGTTATCGATCCGAGGGCGAACATGGCAGAGGTACTCGGGTTGCGGTAGCCACCCGCACACATCGCGGGACGACTGGATCGTTAACAGTTCCTTGAATTGGTATGATCGTGCTGAGAGGAGTACGGTCAGGAGGCAACGATCAACCCACGTCGATCCCAGCGGACATGGAGCCCCAGGTCCGCGTCTTCGGCTGCTCAACCCCCAGCGAGGTCCGAAGGGCCAGCCGACACCCCCGGGGTGCGAGATGGCAACCCGTTGCGCTCGGCATCCGCAGGTGGCGCCAAGGTGACCACCCGGTTCGAGCTGCCGGGAAGCACCATCGCCAAGGTCATCCTGACCCTTGCTGCGATCTGGCTCCTCCTTCGCCTCTGGCCGCTGCTGGTGCAACTGGTCGTCGCGTTTCTCCTGGCGGCCGCGCTGGATCCGCTGGTCACGAGGCTGGAGCGGCGCGGCTGGCCACGGTCAGGGTCCGTCGCGGCCATCACGACCGGTTTCCTGGGTGTGGTGGCCTTGGTTCTCTGGCTCCTCATCCCTCCGTTGATCGAGCAGGGCACGAACTTCGCCGACGACTTACCGGCTTACACCGATCGCGTTCAGGGCTTGCTGGACAGATATCCGGCGGTGCAGGAGCGGATCGAGTCCGCGTCCACCGAGGGCTCGGCCGACCCCACTGCGGTCTTCACAGGCGCGCTCGCCTTCGGGAGCGGGCTCGTCCAGAGCGTGGCGACCTTCTTCATCGTCCTCGTGCTGACGGTCTACCTATTGGTCGACGGGGAGCGCGTCTACGGTTGGGTGACCCATTATCTGCCACCGCGCCAGCGGGCGAAGGTCCGTTTGGCGATGCCTGAGATCAGCAAGGTGGTCAGCGGCTACATCGTCGGGCAGGTGATCACCTCGCTGATCTTCGGGGTCTTCGCGTTTGTGGTCCTCGCGGTGCTGGGGGTACCGGAGCCGTTGCTGCTGGCGATCGTGGCGGCCTTCGCCGATGCAATCCCGATCGCTGGCGTCCTGATCGCCACCATCCCCGCCGTACTGCTCGGTTTTACTGTCTCGATTCCGACGGCAGCCATCGTCTTCGCGCTGTATATGGGCTACCAGCAGATCGAGAACTACGTCCTCGTGCCCCGCATCTACCGCGGCACGCTGCAGATCTCCTCCTTCGCCGTCCTAGTTGCGGTGCTGATTGGCGGCCAGTTGCTCGGCATCATCGGCGTCCTGCTCGCGCTGCCGATCGCCGCCGCGATCCCGGTCGTCGAGCGCATCTGGCGCGACCAAGCGGCACCGGTCGGCTCGATGGCCGACTCGCCCGGCCAGTTCACGATTTCCGTGCCCCAGCAGGAGGCGCCCCTGCCCCGGAACCGCAAACCCCGAACCGGGGACCGTGCCCGCTCTCCCCACGACCCGCCCGCGTGACGCTCGGACGTCGTCTTGGCCACCCCGCACTCGCCGATCCCCGGCAGTGCGTCTCAGCACCGTCGTCCCCCAGTTGAACGGCACGAGGGCGGTCTCCGTTTTGTGAAAGGCTTCACGCAATCGCGCCGCGGTTGGTACAATAACCACGTAACGATGCGTTATGTTCTATTCGGCCGCGTTGGGAACGACCTACCCGGCCTCGAGGATCCACCAATGTCCACTACCCATGGAGCCGGCGCCACGACCGAGCTGACCAAGGAGCAGGTCATCGAGGTCCTGCGGCCCGTGCAGGAACCAGAAATCGGCCGCGGCCTGGTTGAACTGGGG
>JALYMD010000073.1 GCA_030773875.1 Chloroflexota bacterium
GCGTTTCACTCGCCCCGGTTAAGAAGGTGAGGGCGCTGTTGCGGACGAACGGCGTCCGAGGGCCGGTTCGCCAATGGATCCTGCCCCATCCTGTGGAGCCCCTATTTGTACCCTAGTGGAGACGGCCGCCCGGTGTCAAACGACGCGGCCGACGGCGCTCCGCCGATTCGCGTCGTTTTCTTCGGCATGCGCTGCCCCGCCTCCCTGCCGCCACTCACCGCGCTTCTAGACGCCGGCATCGACGTGCGGGCAGTGGTGCTGCCGGGTCCCCGACACGACCCCGCGATACAGGGGTTCCTGCCGCTGGCACCTCCCCCACTGGACTCCAGTGATCAAGGGCAGCCCGCGCGGGAGCTCGTCATGTCGCGTCTCTCCTCAGCACGTGGGGAGCGCCGGGGTGAAGGGGGCGTGCGGGTCATTCGTGAGCCGGAAGCCCCAAGGCTCGTGACCCTTGCCCAATCCGCCGGCATCCCGATCCTGGAGGTCGCGTCCCTCCAGCATCCAGACCTGCTTGCCACTGTCGCTGCTCACCGCCCGGATGCCATCGTCACCGCCTGTTTCCCCCGGCGTCTTCCCGCGGCGCTGCTCGCGGTACCACTTCTGGGCGGGGTCAATGTGCATCCCTCGCTGCTGCCGGTGGGTCGCGGACCGGACCCTGTCTTCTGGACGCTGCGCCGGGGAGAGTGGCGCACCGGCGCGACCGTTCACCAGATGGACGCCACATTCGATACTGGACCGATCCTTGCCCAAGAGGTCATCGACGTCCCATCGGGTGTCCGTGCGCCGGATCTCGAGATCCGGCTCGCCCACCTCGGGGCCCGGCTCCTGATCCCGGCGCTGCACCGACTTGCCTCGGGACAGGCGTTGCCGCTGTCCCAGGATGACGCGCTGGCAACCCAGGCTCCGGTGCCGACAGCGGCGGACTACGTGGTGCCGACGAACCTGCCGGCTCGCTGGGCGTACAACTTCGTTCGCGGGGTCGCCCCGTTGAGGGGACCCTTGCGCCTGCACGTCCTCGCCACCGCGGAGACGCTCCCGCTGCGGGACGCGCTGGGGTATGCGGATGACGAGACGCTGGAACGCCCGGTGATCCAGATGGGCTCCGAACTCCTCGTGAGGTTCCGACCGGGAGTGGCGCGCTTCCACCTAGCGGAGCGGGAAGGAGCGCCCACGGTGACATGCTGCTAAAATCGCCGCTCCGCGGCAATGCGTGCGCGGGGGGCGCCCCCGGAGGCGTAACGGCCCGCAGTGGAGCGGTGACCGATCCGGGATATTCGCGGCCCCAAGTGAGGAGGAGGTCTACGTGGGTAGAAGGACAGTAAGTCCGTTGGTCGGTCTGGTCGTGCTGATCGCGCTGCTGGCGATGGCGGTGCTGCCGGTCGCGGCGCAGGATTCGACACCGGCCGGGTCGGCCGCGAATCAGCCGAGCGAGCCGTTGGTGCCGGCGCCGGCCGATAAGACCGAGTTGGTGATTGCCCAGTCTGCGGACGTCACGGCGCTCGATCCCCAGCTCAGCACGACGGCGAACGACATCACCGTGACGTTCAATCTCTTCGATAACCTGATCTTCCGGAACCGGAACTCCGAGCTCCAGCCGATGCTCGCCACGGAGTGGGCGCTGGTGGATGACACGACCTGGGAGTTCAAGCTCCGAGAGGGCGTGACGTTCCACAACGGCGAGGAGTTCAAAGCCGACGACGTCGAGTTCACCATCGAGCGGACCTACGACCCCGAGGCCGGCACCAGCGTTGCCACTGTCTTCGGCACGGTCGAGGATGTCCAGGTCGTCGACGACTACACGGTCCGCTTCCTGATGAAGGCGCCGGATCCGCTGTTGCCGGCGCGGCTCGCGTTCTATGGCGGCCAGATGTTGCCGAAGGACTACTTCAACGAGGTCGGCGCCGAGGCGTTCAATGCGGCCCCAGTCGGGACCGGTCCGGTCCGGTTCGTTGAGCGCGTCCCGGATGACCACCTGACGCTGGCCCGCTACGATGACTATTGGGGCGAGCCGATTGCCTTCGAGACGGTGATCTTCCGTCCCATCCCCGAGACGGCGGCCCGCATCGCCGCTCTGCAGACGGGTGAGGTCGACATCATCACCAAGGTTCCGCCCGATCAGGTGGAGCAGGTTCGTAACCTGGAGAACGCCCGCGTCGAGCAGGTCCGCTACAACGGCCTCTACGTACTGGCGGTCAACTCCAAGGTTCCTCCGCTGGACAATCCGCTCGTCAAGCAGGCGCTATCGCTGGGCATCGACCGCCAGTTGATCGTCGACGAGCTTTGGAGCGCTCAGGGCACCGTGCCGAACGGGCCAGTGGTGGAGGGGGACTTCGCCTACGACCCGAACGCCCAGCCGTTCGAGTACGACCCGGACCGGGCCCAGGAGTTGCTGGAGCAGGCGGGTTACAACGGGGAAGAGGTCGTCATTGAGACGACAGACGGCTACGTGGCCAACGACCGGCCGATGGCCGAGGCGATCGCCGCGATGTGGGAGGAGATCGGCGTCAACGTCCGCGTTGATGTGATCGAGGTCGCGGTTCGGGCCGAGAAGAACAGCAACAAGACCTTCCTCGGCATGTGGTGGTCGGACCCGACGAGCGCGCTCAACGACCCCGATGGCATGATGTGGCGCCTTCTCGCCCCGGGCGGTGCCCAGGACTACTGGCGCCAGGAAGAGTTTGACCGCCTCGGCATGGAGGCCCGAACAAGCCTGGACCCGGCGCTTCGGGAGCAGAACTACCGGCGGATGTTCGAGATCTTCCGTGAGAACCTGCCCTGGATCCCGGTGATCCAACCGCTGGAGTCCTACGGCGTCTTGAACTCCATCGAGTGGTATCCCTTCTCCAACCAGTACTTCAACCTTCGCGCCGACAACCTGCACCTGGCGCAGTAAGTCATCGAGTATTCCGCAGCCGGAACAGGAGAGGATGGTGGGTCGCATGGACGTCAGACATGCGGCGTGCCCGCCGTCCTCTCCTCGTCCCGGGTGTTGCTTTCTGAGGACACCGTAGATGGGACGGTTCCTGCTTCTCCGGCTCCTGCGCACGGTCATCGTTGTCTGGGGGGTGGTCACGGTCGTCTTTGTGGTGGCGCGGCTCTCCGGGGACCCGATCTCGCTCCTGGTCGCTCCGGAGACGCCGCCCGCCGAGATTCAGGCCCTGCGAGACCGTCTCGGTCTCAACGACCCCCTGCCGATCCAGTACGCCGTCTTCCTCCGCCAGGCCGTGCAAGGTGACTTCGGCACGTCCCTGCGGTACCGGCAAGACGCCTTGCAGGTCGTGCTCGACCGTGTCCCGGCGACACTGCAGATCGCCGCTGCGGCGTTCGCGTTCGCGGTGCTAGTCGCCTTGCCGGTCGGCATCCTCTCGGCGGTGCGGCCGAATTCGATTTTCGACAACGTGGCGATGCTGCTCGCGCTCGTCGGTCAGGCCGTGCCGACCTTCTTCCTCGGCATCGTCCTCATCCTGCTCTTCGCGGTGCGCTTCGGGTGGTTCCCCACCTCGGGGCTCGGTTCCCCTGCCGGGCTGGTCCTGCCCGCGATCACGCTCGGGGCGTTTGCCGCGGCGAGCATTGCCCGGCTCACTCGCTCGGCGATGCTGGAGGTGCTTGGGCAGGACTATGTCCGGACCGCCCGCGCCAAGGGATTGGGCGAGCGGTCGGTGGTGCGGGGGCACGCGCTGCGGAACGCGCTGGTGCCGGTGGTCACGATCATGGGGTTGCAGTTCGGTACGCTGCTCGGCGGCTCGGTGGTCACCGAGACCGTCTTCGCGCTTCCGGGCATCGGCCGGCTGATCATCCAATCCATCGGCAACCGGGACTACCCGGTGGTTCAGGCAGGAGTCTTTCTGATCGCGGTTGCCTTCGTGGTGGTGAATTTGGTGGTGGATGTGCTCTACGCCGTGCTCGACCCCCGGATCCGGCTCGGATGAGCGCCCGACCTTCTGCCCGGGAGGAGCCGGAGCGGGTGTTGCCGGCGGTGGCCGTGGGCAGCGCGCTCGCGGCCCCGCACGGTGAGGAGGTGCCGACAGGTGCAGCCCTTGCCGGGGCCGTCCGCACCCGGCGCCGCTTCCGGCCCGAGGCGGTGCCGGCCTACGTCTACGTCTTTGGGGTGATGCTGCTCCTGATTGTGCTAGCCGCTCTCTTCGCGCCCCTTGTCGCGCCACACGAGCCATTTGACCAGTCGTTGCGAAACCGACTCGACCCCCCGGTTTGGATGGATGGCGGAAGCAGCGAGTATCTCCTCGGCACCGACCGTCTCGGGCAAGACATCCTCAGCCGCATCATCTACGGAGCTCGGACCTCGCTCCTGATCGGCGTCGTCGCCCTGCTGATCGGCGGCACGATCGGCACGACGGCGGGTTTGGTGGCGGGCTACGCGGGAGGCTGGCTGGACGAGGCAATCATGACGGTGGCGGATATCCAGCTCGCGTTCCCGTTCGTCCTCCTGGCAATCGCCGTGATCGCCGTCCTCGGCACGAGCCTCACCGTGTTGGTGGTCGTCGTAGGGTTGAGCGGGTGGGTTACGTATGCCCGGATCACGCGGGCGCGGGTGCTGACGCTGAAGGAGATCGGTTTTGTCGAGGCTGTCCGCAGCGTCGGGGCGAGCAACTGGCGGATCCTGCTGCGCCACATCCTGCCGAACACGCTCTCGGCGCTGATTGTGCTCGGGAGCCTGGAACTGGCGCGGTTGATCATCCTGGAGGCGACGCTCTCCTTCCTCGGCCTGGGCGTGCCGCCAAGGACAACTCCGAGTTGGGGCTCGATGATCGGCGAGGGGCGAGAGTATCTGGGGTCGAACACGGGCTGGTGGATCTCCGTCTTCCCCGGCGTGGTCCTCTTCGTCACCGCCCTCGGCGTCTCCCGCATCGGCGACTGGGTTCGCGACGCCCTCGATCCGACCCTCCGCACCGCCTGACGCCCGGGGTGCCCACCGGATTCTGGACAAGGATCCGGGTTTCTCCAGTTCCTAGCGGCGGTGGCGGCGTGGGATCCCCGAGTCTTCAATCGCGTTCCTCGTTGGTTCTCCAGGCGCGTGGTGCCGATGTACACTGGTGTCCGTACGCCTGTCAGAGGGGGCAGAGGGTTACGAGACGAGCTGGTTGAGCTGCGCTGCGACGGGAACCGGGCTCGGTGTCTCGCCTCCAGGGTGCCCCACCGGGGCCATCCTACGAACGGTCCCGTTTCGTTGCGCGGCACCGTCTTGGGGTGGAGGTGGGGCATGCCGAGCAATGGAGAGAAGCCGTCAGGCCCGATAGCGCCGGTCTCTCTGGCGTTGACCTTGCCCCTGCCGCCGGGCGTCAATAACCAGTACGTCACCGTCGGGCGGCGGCGGGTTTTGAGCAAAACGGCGCAGGTGTTCAAGCGGGACGCGACGAAGGCGATCAAGCGGGCACGCCGGGATGGCGTCGTGACCCCAGGGGCGGAGGCGGCGCTGCGGGATGCGCTGCTTGGGGTCTACCTGACCTTCTACTTCGAGACTCCCATGCGTCGCGACCTGGACGGTGGTCTCAAGATCGCCCTTGACGCCCTGTGC
>JALYMD010000074.1 GCA_030773875.1 Chloroflexota bacterium
GCATTGAAGGGGCTGAGCGCGGGGCCGATGTCCCGCAGGTTCTCGACGCGCGCCTTCATCAAGAACCCGAACTCGCCAAAGGTCTCGAAGAAGCGGATCCCGTGGTAGCCCGGCGAGGGCTCGGTCATGCCCGGGAAGTTGCCGTTGTCCCACGGGAACCGACCCGACTCCACGATCACCCCGCCGATGGAGGTGCCATGGCCGCCGATGAACTTAGTGGCGGAATGGACGACGATGTCCGCCCCGTGCTCGATTGGCCGGCAGAGGTAGGGGGTGGCGAAGGTGCTGTCCACTACCAGTGGCACCCCCGCCTTGTGGGCGATCGCAGCCACGGCGGCGATGTCCAGCACGTCGATCCGCGGGTTGCCGATCGTCTCGGCGTAGACGGCGCGCGTCTTCGGCGTGATCGCCCGCCGGAAATTCTCGGGGTCGGCGGGATCGACGAAGACGACATCGACGCCCCAGCGGCGCAGGGTGATGTCGAACTGGGTGTAGGTGCCGCCGTAGAGGGTGCTGGCGGAGACGATCTGATCGCCCGGGTTGAGCAGCGTCATCAGCGCGATGTACTGTGCGGCCTGCCCGGAGGCCACGGCCAGGGCGCCAACCCCGCCCTCCAGCGTCGCGACCCGCTCCTCGAAGGCGGCAACCGTCGGGTTCATGATCCGGGAGTAGATGTTGCCGAACCGTTGCAGGGCGAAGAGCTCCGCGGCGTGGTCTGTGTCCTCGAAGACGAAAGAGGATGTCTGGTAGATCGGCATCGCCCGGGCGCCGGTGGTCGGATCCGGCCGCTGCCCAGCGTGCACCGCCAGCGTGTCGAACCCGTAGACGCGATCCTCCTCAGGCGGGAGGGAGGAGTCGCCTCGGTGCCCGTTCTGCCCTGACGGATCCTGCGGGTGGTTAACCATGATCGGGTTTCCTCGTTCTCCGTGGTTGAGTCACTACGTCGTCATCGTTGTCGTCAAGTGTGCCTTCACCCATTGCGCTGTGCCAGGGCGAGAATGGGGGAGACTGGTGCTGGTTTGGGCGTGAATAGACGGGAAGGGTCGTGTCGTGTTGAGCGTGGCGCGTGACAAATCGTGTGACACGCGGGAGGGGGGCATCACCGGGGCGGACAGCGCGGCTGGGGGCGTGGTCCGGGAGGGTGTTGGGTGCGGTCATGGGTGGCAGGGACGAAAAGATGGGGGCGACGCCGGGGTAGTAGGTTGCCTGATTGCTCGGCTCCTGCACGAGTTGTACATCTCCGTGGATGCTCGGTGAATAATGCGTGAATAATTCCGCTTGACTTTTCGCAGGCCACTGACTACTCTCATCCATGAGCCCCGCCAGACTCAAGGAGGGTGAATCCAAGGTGAACCCAGACGACACTCGAGCACTCGTCGACATGGCCATCCGGCTCCGTGTCTGCCTTGATCGGGCGTGGAATCGCCTGATGAGCCTGCCCCCTCTTGAGTTGGCTTCATGGGGGCCGCGGTCACGGGCCAACGTACTCCATGACTATTGGACCGAGGCGGTTAAGGCCGACTTCGCCAGCGACCCCTGGGCTTTGTTCATCGAGGATAGGGGGCTAAAGCAACTCGTCACTGAGTTTATGCGAGTTCGATTCAAGAAGGTGAACGGGCGCCGGCTAGTCGCAGGAAACCGCACCCGGCGTTCTCAAGAATGGACCCAGTTACCGATACCGGGTATCACGCCATTGCTCTCGCTATCGTTCGTGTACCAAGCGGACGCGGCGTGGAGCGAGATCAAAGTCGCCGGCCTCGCCCTCCAAATTAAGAAGAGCGTCCCGTGGTTTCTTGAGGTCGGGCCTCAGGAGGAGGACGACGTAACCAGCGACGAGGGCGAGTCTAGCGAATTGCCCTCATCGCTAAATCAGAGCCCGTTCCGAGTCAAGCGCCACGTGCTAGAAGTGCGGCAGGCTGAACTCTACGAGGAGACTGATGACGCAACCGGCAAGGGCGGTCACGCCTGATGTCACTCGAAGAGGTCCCTACCGGCCCGACTTGCTGACGCTGGCCCGTCAGGCACGGGGCCTCACCCAAGCAGATCTTGCGCGCGCTTCCGGCATCTCTCAGGCCACAATTTCGCGCCTGGAAGACAATGGAATGCCATCCGACGAGCAGGTGGGTCGTCTAGCCGCGGTCCTCGACTTCCCCATTGAGTTTTTTTTTCAGCCCGATCCCGTATACGGATTCGGAGTCGGTGAACTGTTTCACCGGCGCCGCAAGACGATTCCAACCAGAGTGCTCAACGCGGTACATGCCGAGATAAACATTCGCCGAATTGCGGTCAGTCGCCTGCTACGAGCGCTTGATCTACCCGCACCCGACCTCCCCGTCGTTGATCGAGACGAAGGCCCTATGTCACCTGAGGACGCGGCACGAGCACTGCGCGCCAGGTGGCTCCTGCCTGCGGGTCCAGTGCGAAGCGTTACTGAGATACTAGCGCGGGCCGGTATCCTGGTGATCCCAGGACGATTTGAATCTCACCAGGTGGACGCCATCGGTCTGTGGCCTGTGCAGTCGCCCCCTCTGGTTTTCGTCAACGAGGATGTCTCCCAGGATCGCCTGCGCCTCACGCTGATGCACGAGGTTGGCCACTTCGTGCTCCACACGGGGTGGGGACTGGTTCTTGGTCAGGAAGTTGAAGAGGAGGCGAACCGATTTGCGGCCGAATTCCTGGCCCCCGCCAAGGAGATCTCACCGCAGCTACGTGACCTCACCTTGGCCAAACTCGGGCAACTCAAGCGGCACTGGCGAATCTCGATGGGAGCGTTGCTGGTGCGAGCCAAGGAACTAGGCTGCATAACTGAACGGCGCTACCAGTCGCTATGGACGGAGATGGGCAAACTGGGGTACCGAAAGCGAGAGCCACGCGAGTTCGACGTGACCGGGGAGCGGCCCGGGGAAGCGCTCGCCGAGATTCTCCGGCTTCACCGGGAGGAACTCCATTACTCCACAGACGATCTGGCCAGGATCACCGTCCAGACCCCTAGGCAGTTTCGAGAGATGTTTCTGGGAGCGGCTACAGGACCTCGACTTGTAAGTTCCGGAACCAGAAACTAGACGTGATGTCTTGTTCTGATGCCGGCCACAGCCATGCGGCTGGCCCTCCAAATTCAAGGCCCCGACGCGCACAGCTTCGCCAGACCTACAAGGTCTCAACGGGGGCGATGTCCGTGCGCTTGGGAGAACTTAGGGCCCGGTGAACAGCCGAAGGCCCCGTCTGTGGCGGACAGGGCCCCGAGGCGAGACCGCCATGACGGCCTCAACTTGGTTGGGTGATACCCGGCCCATCATAGGGCCCACCCAGATCGGTTGCAAGACGGGACCTGGAAAGGAGGTCCCGAATGGAGACCAGACCAGGCTATCGGTTGATCTACCGCGCCTTCTTCACTACGAAGAGCGGCAAGCGGATCTACGCGAGCCAGTACGGTCTCAAGGCCTTCGCCTTCTGGGTGAAGGAGTAGAGAAGGGAACGGTGGGAGTCACGGATCCTGCCTTCCCACCCCAAAGCGAAACGCCGCCCCGAAGGACGGCGCTGGTCGCGTTCTCTTACGAACGCTAGCGTAACCATGTGATACCGATCAAGCTCTTAGTATCGTTTCGTGCCGCCAAATGATACTAAGCTCCTATGGGTCCAGCCTCCCGTCCCCATCCACGTCATAGACCGTTGACCGGCGCGGTGGCACGCCCACGTCGCCGGCGCTTACCGCAGGCGGCCGGGTGCTGTCGCGCCCCTGGTCGTAGATCCCCTCGCCGCCGACACGGGTCGCCAGGATCGTCAGGCCGGCGATCCCCCCCGCGATGAAGGCCAGATCCCACGAGCCGCGCACGGTACTTCCGTTCGGTAGCACGACGAGACTGGCCTGGTAAGTGGTGAGCGTGGTCGTGGCAAAGGCGATTGCCGCCTGAAGTATCCCTCGGATCAGGGCCACGCCAAAGGGTGAGTTCATCTCATCTCCTTGCTACGTCACGCAGTACGCCAGGATCAGCCCGATGGTCAGCAGGGTCGCGCCGAGCAGGGCCAGGGCGAGGTCGGGATTGGGGCGCATCTAGCCCTCGTCCTCTCGCGCCGCGTCACCCCTGACCCGGATGGCGTCGATGTGGTCTTGCACGTCGCTCAGCACGTCCAAGAGAGACTCCGGCAGTTGCTCCACGAGGCAGTACAGAACATCCACAACCCCCTCAAGCGCATCCCTGATGTGCACCTCATTTGTCTGCTCGACCATGTCCTCACCCCTTACCGCAGCGCCCGCAGCCGCCATGAGTGTCACATCTAGCCGTCTGACCAGACAGCATGCCCTGCTGTCACCATCTCCGTTGCCACGTCGAGTGGCCGATTCAGGTGGTCGGGGATGAGCACGTCGGCCACGTAACGGTTGAACGTCTGCTTGTCCTTGTGAGTCCGCACATAGACCCTCCGGTCGCCTGGTTGCCACAGGAGGTTTCGTAGGTAATCCCGCGCCGCCATTCCCCGCGCCCGCTCTTCTGGCGTCCCCTTGTTCACCTCTAGCGTGTCGATGCCAGCGATACGCAGGCTGACATGGGTGAACACTCGGAGACCCAAATCCAGGGATACCCGGATGGTGTCACCGTCCGTGACCGAAACCACCTCACCCCTGTAGTGATACCGAGGCCATTCCACTACAGTCCCCCTAGCTTGCGTTGCATGGGGACACAACACGAGTTATAATTTTCGTTATGAATCGCACCTGCCTTGACTGTGGAAAGTTGATCGCCGCTCGGTCCACACGCTGCAAGTCGTGTGCGAATCGTCTGCGCTGGGCGTCGGATGATTCGCGCCGGGACATCCTTCGTGCCCGGAATGCGTCGGTTCGTGACGGACATCGCCCCTACACCGACCGCGAGTGGTTGCGATCTCGCTATGAAGATAGGGGTATGACGCTTCGTCAGATCGCCAGTGAGGCGGGCTGTGGGCTTCGCACGATTGCACGGTGGATGGACACCCACAACATCCCGACGCGAGACATGGAAGCGGCGATGGCCTTGGTGCAGCGGTGCGGCTCTATGAGTCCGCGTTGGCAGGGTGGTCCGCGTCCTTGTCCTGAGTGTGGGGCCGCTCGCAGGAACCGTGGTCCTCAACGCTTGTGCGCCGCCTGTTACGCCAAGCGCCGGAACGGGGACAACAACCCCAACTGGAAAGGCATGGCCGACGTGATGATGCTGGTGCGTGGGTGGTTCGCCCGCTACTGGCGTCCGCAGGTGTTCGCTCGGGACGAGTATCGGTGTCAAGCGTGCGGAGACGGGCGAGGCGGGAACCTTCAAGCGCATCACCGCATCCCTGTTTCCGAGATGGTCATGGAGCGCCGGGAGGCGTGGCAACCGCACCTTGACACGGCGAAGGGACGAGCGGCCTTTGCCCGTCGCCTGCTGATGGACTACCGCTTCACCTCGTTCGACAACGGCATCACCC
>JALYMD010000075.1 GCA_030773875.1 Chloroflexota bacterium
GAATAATCCGCCCCGCCTGCTACATAGCTTGGGTCCGAAGGCAGCAGTTCTGGGTGTCCCTACGACAGGTCCGGGTCCGGTGTCTCTCGATCCCGTGGTACACTTTTTCCACGCAAATCCCCGCACAACTCAGCACGGATCTGAACCCGGGAGGCGAGGCGAGTGGCGCTAACGGCAGCCTATGGTGGCGCCAAGTGGTCGGAACGGTCGACTGTTTTTCGCGACGATCTGCCCGGCACGTGGGGTGACTGGGGCGTCTCCTCCGAGTGCGGCACGCTTCGCGCCGTCCTGCTTCGACGACCCGGCGAGGAACTCGACGGCGTCGTTGACTTTGACGCGGCCCAGATGCGTGCTGACGTATTGCCGGAGATGGCGCGCCAACAGCACGATGCTCTTGCGGAGGCCTACCGCGCCCACGGTGTTTCGGTTTCCTACGTCGAGCGCACGCGGGCCGACAAGCCCAACACGCTCTTCATCCGGGATCTGATGCTCATGACCCCGGAAGGCGCGATCGTGACGGGTCCGGCGTCCACGGTCCGGGCCGGAGAGGAACGGTTCGTCGCAGAGGCGCTTGCGTGTCTCGGGGTCCCAATTCTGATGACCGTTCACGGGGGAGGGACGTTCGAAGGCGCCGATGTCTGCTGGGTGGATCGGGATCTCTGCTACCTGGCCGAACGCTTGCGGACGAACCGGGAGGGGGCGGACCAGGTCGAGCGGATGCTCCGAGAGATCGGTGTCAGAGAGGTGGTGCGGGTTGGGTTGCCGTACGGCGCCATGCACCTCGACGGGCTGCTCAGCCTCCTGGACCAGGATCTGGCGGTGGTTTGGCCCAGGCGGACGCCCTACGCGATCGTCCAAACCCTTGCTCGGAGGGGCTTTCGATTGATCGAGGTGGAGGACGAAGCGGAAGCCCAAGCTTGCCTACCGCTGAACGGGGTCGCCCTTGCACCTGGGGTGCTGTTGATGCCGGCCGGTGGTGACCGTCTCCAGAGCGTCTATGAAGCGGCCGGGGTGGTCTGCGATACGGTGGACGTGTCCGAACTCATCAAGGCCGGCGGCGGCATCCACTGCATGACCGGCTTCCTCAAACGCGACGATCTGTAAAGCGGGCGCTGGCCGCGCCCGGGCGGACGCCAGCCATGCTGCTCGAACTTGCTATCAAAGACTTTGCGATCATCGACGAGCTGCGGGTCACCTTTGGGCCCGGCTTCAATGCCCTTACGGGCGAAACCGGGGCCGGGAAGTCCATCCTTATCGATGCCCTTGGCGCCGTCCTTGGCGAACGGGTCGGCAGTGACGTCATCCGTACTGGCGCGAGGCTGGCGCGAGTGGAGGCCACGTTCGACGTTGCCGAGCTCATCGAGCGAGAGGAGTTTGCGGCCACGCTTTCCGAGTACGGAGTTGAACCAGAGGACGGACTACTGATAGTTAGCCGCGACGTGGCTGCTTCTGGACGAAGCACTGCCCGGATCAATGGTCGGGCCTCCACTGCCGGCATGCTTGGTCGTATCGGTGCCTACCTCGTGGATATCCACGGCCAGAGCGAGCATCTGTCCCTGCTGCGACCGGCCGAGCATCTTGAGATCTTGGATCGTTATGCCGGACTCCACCCTGCCCGGCAAGAGCTCGCAGCAGTGGTCAAGGATCTGCGAGACGTCCGGCGCCAAATTGCCGAGATTGTCAGCAATGCCCGAGAGCGGGAGCAGCGCGTCGACCTGCTGCGGTTCCAGGTGGGGGAGATCCAAGCCGCGGCCCTGAGGAGCGGTGAGGAAGAGGAACTCCTGGCGGAGCGCTCCGTCCTGGCTAATGCTGAACGGCTTGCGGCTGATGCTACCGCCGCCTACGCGCTCATGGCCGGAGAGGACGACGCGTTTGACGCTGCTGCCCCGACTCCAGCTCTCTCTGCGCTCCGGCAGGCCAGTACCTACCTGGCCGATATTTCTGGGGTGGATGAGGCGACGCGATCCCTCGCGGCACGGACCGAAGAGTTGGTCTACTTGCTAGAGGACATCTCGGCAGAGACGCGTGCCTATCGCGATAGCATCGAGGCGAATCCTGCTCGGCTGGAGGTGGTCGAGGAACGCCTGGACGTCCTCAAGGCGCTCAAGCGCAAGTACGGAGCGACCATCGACGAGGTGCTCACGTTCGGTGCGGCTGCCGAACGGGAGTTGGGGGAACTGACCGGAGGTGGCGCCAGCGTGGAGTCGCTCCGGGAGCGAGAGGCGGATCTTCTCCGCGATATTGGCCGCAGGGTTTCAACTCTGTCCGCGGCCCGCCGCCGGGCAGGGGACGAGCTTGCCGAGGCGGTTGAAGCAGCGATCGGGGAGCTGAACATGGGTAGAGCCCGATTTGCCGTCCAGATTACCCAGGTGGAAGACGAGAGCGGAGCACCGGTCGACGGCCATCAGGCTCCTGAGCGCCGTGTTGCGTTCGACGAAACCGGCGTGGACCGGGTGGAATTCCTCATTGCGTCGAATGCGGGGGAGGCGCTGAAACCGTTAGGGAAGGTGGCCTCCGGTGGTGAGACCGCCCGCCTCATGCTTGCTCTCAAGTCCATCCTGTCGACCGCCGACGCGACGGCGACGCTGGTGTTCGACGAGGTCGACGTTGGCGTAGGAGGGCGGTCCGGACAGGTGGTCGGCGAGAAGCTCTGGGGGCTGTCGGACGGGCATCAGGTTCTGGTCATCACCCATCTCCCTCAAATTGCCGCTTTCGCCGACGACCATTTCCGGATTTCGAAGGCCGAGAGCGATGGACGGGTGGTGTCACGCGTCGAGCCGATCTCGGACGAGGAGCGCATTGACGAGCTGGCAGCGATGCTGGATGGCCTCCCGGTCACAGAGGCGTCTCGCGGCAACGCCCTTGAGATGCTTGGCCGCGTCGAAGTTTGGAAGGAGAACCGTTCCCGGCGACTGGCCGCGGCCGGCGCAGTAGGATGAGGTGACCTCGCTGCTATACTCGCCCTGCTAGCGCAGGGACGAACCCGGCGACGAGGTGAAGCCGGCGCCCGCGCACCATGCCAATTGCCAGGTCAAGCGAAATCAGACAGGAGCGGACCCATGGGCCAGCCGAACATGAAGATGATCCAGCAGATGCAAAACCGCCTCGCGAAGATTCAGCAAGAGCTTGAGGAGACGATCGTTGAGGGGACGGCAGGCGGGGGTGTGGTCACCGCTCAGGTGACCGGTTCCCGTGCCTTTCATGGCATTAAGATCGATCCCAGCGCCGTGGACCCCGAAGATGTAGAGATGCTGGAAGATCTCATCTCGGCAGCGATCAAGGACGCCATGGATAAGGCGGCTACCATGGCCGAGGAGAAGATGAGCGTTCTTACCGGCGGCCTCAAGATTCCGGGCTTGACCTAAACGGAACGGTGCCGTAGGGCCGGCCCAGACAACGCTGACTGTAGAATCTATCCCCCATCTGCCTGCGCCCCGCCTTTGACCCAATGGGGTTCGTCCCTGGGTCAATGTCGATGCCCTTGTTGGCGACCTGGACGTGGGCAGGGAAGAGGATCCTTAATGTTCCCTCGGGCGTTAGCCCATACGTTCGATCCACCGGCCGTGGCCGTTCCCCTTGCCGCTCCCTGTGCAGAGTGCAACGTGGAACCGATCCGCGAGGACTGACCGCATGTCGTCCACGGCCTCCGGGATCCTTGGGCGCCTAACAGGGCTAGGGACCTGGATCGGGAGAGGCGTCATGATGCGATGGTGGGTCCCGGCGTGATGTCATCGGGCGACGCCGTATACTCATCGGCTGATGGTGTTGGTGCGGCCGTACCCCTGGTGCTCACCCATGCATGACGGACCTCTTGAGCTCTTCCTCGGTGATGTGGTGCGCCTTCGCAAGCCGCACCCGTGTGGCGCATTCGAGTGGACAGTCGTGCGCCTCGGGGCAGACATCGGGCTCCGCTGCCATGGCTGCAACCACAAGGTCCTCCTTCCCCGGCGCACACTCGAGAAGCGGCTGAAGAGCTTTGTAAGCCGTGGGGTGCCGGACGGTGCCTCGTCCCAGGGAACCGAGACCGTTCACCAGGGTGGACTCCCGGGAACCGTTGGCGCCGACCATTCGCGGCCATCAGCGTGATCGCGACCGAGGAGACGGTCGCCTCAGTCGAGGCGGACGGGCTTCCTGAGGCGTCCCAAAACGTCGAAGTGCCCAATCCGGTTGCCGCCTCTGATAAGTCATTTCGAGCTGTCCTCCAGAACGGTCCCTTCTTGCGGCTCTGGATCGCCCAGGCCATCTCTCAAACCGCCCAGAACATTATCAACTTCGCGCTCCTCTTACGGGTGCGAGACGTCGTCGAGATCCATAACCTGCCCCAGGCGAACACCGCCATTAGTCTGGTTATCTTGGCCTTTTCCTTGCCCTCCGTGCTGTTTGGCCCGATCGCCGGAGTGATGGCGGATCGGAATAACCGCCGGGTTCTGATGGCGACCGTCAACGGACTCCGGGCCGTTGCGGTCATCTTTTTCCTCAGCATCCGTCCGGACTGGCACGTCGAGAGTATTCTGGTTGCCTACTATGTCGGTACGTTCGTCTTCGGCATCGCAGGGCAGTTTTTCGCGCCTGCGCAGGGCGCGACTATCCCCTCGCTCGTGCCACGACATCAACTTCTCAGCGCAAACGCCCTGTTCAATTTGACCTTTACCGCCGCCCAGTTGCTCGGCTTCGCCACGCTCGGCCCAGTGCTGATCAAGATCTTGGGGATTGATGTTGTCTTCGTGATGACTGTGCTGTTGTTTGGTCTTTGCGCTGGACTCGTGATGACCCTGCCGCCGACACCCGTCCCCCCACGAGCACACGACGAGGGGGCTGCTCACCCGATGCAGCGGCTCTGGTCCGACATCCGCGAGGGTCTTGTCTTTATCCTTCAGGACCCGTTCCTGATGAAGGCTATCGCGCATTTGACCTTGGCCGCAGCCACGTTCCTAATGGTTGCCGCCCTCGGCGCGGACTTCATCACCACTGTCATCGGTCTGCCTAAGGAGGACATTGGCTACATCGTTGGCCCGGCGGGGCTTGGCGTGCTGACGGGAGTATTGATCGTTGGACGGGTGACGAACCGGTATGAGCGGACTACGGTTATCGACGCCGCGATGGCGCTGGCCGGTTTGATGCTCCTGCTCTTGGCCCTGAGTAAACCTATGCTTGACGTCGTTTGGTTGAGTGGCGATGTGCCCGTTGCGGTGGAGGCAACGATCGCTGCCACGCTTGCGGCCCTCCTGGGGGTGTGCAATGCCTTCATCCTTGTGCCGGCGCAGACGATGCTCCAGGAGCGCTCTCACGAGCACATCCGCGCCCGGGTCTACGCCACCTTCTTCACCATCTCCAATACGGTGTCGTT
>JALYMD010000076.1 GCA_030773875.1 Chloroflexota bacterium
AGGTTGCTGACGGTGAAGGTGCCGCCCTGGTACTCCTCCGGCTTGAGGCCGCCGCTGCGCGCCCGCCCGACGAGATCCTTCGCCATCCGGGCCACCGCGCCGAGGCTCTTCTGGTCGGCGTCCGGGATGAATGGAGCGATCAAGCCGCCCTCGATTGCCACGGCAATGTTGACGTCGATGTTGGCGTGGTCGTGGAGTTGGTCGCCCTCCAGGGAAGTGTTGAGGTTCGGGAAGTCGCGGAGCGCGACAGCGCAGGCCTTGACAGTCAGGTCGTTGAAGGAAATCTTGGAGGCGTCGTCGGCGACCTGGGCGTTGGCCTGGGCACGGAAGGCGACAGCGGCGGCCATATCGACATCGGTCGAGACGTAGAAGTGCGGGACGAGCTGCTTGGACTCGGTCATCCGCTTGCCGGTCGTCCTGCGGATCCGGCTCATCTCTCGGGGAACGCCGGCCGGGCGGCCGTCGGCGGCGGCTGGAGCCGGGGCCTGAGTGGCCGCAGGCTGGGCGGCCGCGGCAGGCACGGCGGGTGCTGCCGGCTGCGGTTCGGGCGCGAGGGCTGGTGAGGCTGGTGCCGCGGCAGGGATGGGAGCGGCGCCGGTCAGGAAGGGCGCGATGTCGTCCTTGACAATGCGTCCGCCGGGACCGGTGCCTGCCACCTGCTGGAGGTCAATGCCATGCTCCGCAGCGAGGCGCTTGACCAGCGGCGAGGCCCGAAGCCGCTCCCCTGCCTGGCGTGCAGGCGCGGCATGGGCAGGGGCAACTTCGGTGCTGGTGCCTGGCGTAACACCGTTGGTGGCCGCTCCCTGAGCCTGAGCAAGCGAGTCCGCGGCGGCTCCGTCGGCGTCGGCGTGAGTCGGTGCCCGCTCCTCGGTGACGACCGCCGAGCCGACTGCTGATTCGGCCTCAGCGGCTTGCGGGCGTGACGGGCTTTCGGCCGTCTCGCCTTCGCCAAGAATCACGGCGATCGGCTTCCCAACGGGAATGCTATCCCCCTCACTGGCGATCTGCTCGGTGAGGGTCCCCGCTGCTTCGGCGGAGATCTCCAGGGAGACCTTGTCGGTCTCAATCTCGGCAATCGGGTCGCCCTCAGCGACAGTGTCGCCGGCGGCCTTCAACCACTTGAGGAGGGTCCCTTCCTCCATCCCGTCGCCCATCTTGGGCATGATCACGGTCGGCATCTCTACACCTTCCGATACAGCGCCCGATGGGCCGCGTCGACGATCTGCTGCTCGCTAGGGAAGGCTGCCAATTCAAGGTTCCGCGCGTAGGGCGCTGGGACCTCTTCGCCGCTCACCCGCTCCACTGGCGCGTCGAGGTCGTCGAAGGCCTGCTCCTGGATGAGCGCGGCCACTTCGCTCGCCACGCTGTAGAAGCGCCACTGCTCCTGGACGACCACCGCCCGGTTCGTTTTGCGCACCGACCCAAGGATCGTCTCTTCGTCGAAGGGGCGGATGGACCGGAGGTCGATGACCTCCGCCTCGACCCCTTCCTCCGCGGCGAGCTTATCGGCCACCTTGAGGACCAGGTTTACTTGCCGGCCGTAGGCGATCAGGGTGATGTCGCTCCCCTCGCGGGCCAGGCGCGCCTGCCCGAACGGCACCGTGAAGTCCCCCTCGGGAACCTCACCTTTGGTGCCATAGAGGGCGCCAGCTTCAAGGAAGATGACCGGGTTTGGGTCCCGGATCGCGGTCAGCATCATGCCCTTGGCGTCGTGGGGCGTGACCGGGGAGACGACTTTGAGGCCCGGGAAGTGGCCATAGAAGCCTTCCAGGCTGTGGGTGTGCTGGGCCGAGAGCTGGACGCCGCCGCCGTTCGGGCCGCGGATCACGAGGGGGACGGTGACCTGCCCACCGGAGAAGTAGCGCAGCTTGGCGGCGTTCTGGATGATCTGGTCGGCCGCCAGGAAGGAGAAGTTCCAGGTCATCATCTCGATGATCGGACGGAGCCCCGCCATCGCCATCCCGATCGCGGCGCCGGTGAAGCCCCCCTCAGCGATCGGCGTGTCAATGATGCGCTTCGGGCCGAACCGTTCGTACAGCCCATCGGTGATGAGGTGGGTGCCTCCGTAGATGCCGATATCCTCACCGAGCATCACGACCGATTCATCGCGCTCCATCTCGGCGACCATCGCGGCCTTCAGGGCCTCGCGATAGGTCATGACAGGCATGTGCCCGTTCCCTCCCTCGTTTCGTTGACTCATGGTGCAGCCTACCCAGCGTCCGCGTAGACGTCGGTGTGAAGCTCTTCCAACGGCGGCTCCGGGCTCTCGTCGGCGAACCGGACCGCCTCGTCGACGATCTGCTTCGCTTCGTCCCGGATTGCCCCCAGTCCTTGCTCGTCCGCGATGCCCGCGGAGAGCAACTTCTGCTCGAAGAGGCCAAT
>JALYMD010000077.1 GCA_030773875.1 Chloroflexota bacterium
TCGAGCAGGCAGTAGACGGCGATAATGCACTCCTCCAGGTCCACGGGGCACCTCCACGGGTCGGCTCGAAGCACCGTCCATGGTGGAGGTCCGTGGACCTGGAGTCAAAACCCGCTCACGGGGTCACTTACCCGACCGCGACCTCGACCCCGGTCTCCCCAACTCCAACCCCATCCGCGACCGTGGTCTTGATCTTCCCGACCCCGCATCCGACGGCCACACCGTCGTCCACGCCAACCCCCACACCGACGGTGACTCCGCGTCCAGCGACCGCCACCCCACGGCCTACGGCTACCAACACCCCTGCTCCACCCCCGACGGCGACGCTGCTTTCCGCCCCGACCAACACGCCCGAACCGCCGCCGACCGATACACCCGTTCCACCGCCGACGGACACGCCGGTGCCGCAGCCCACGGATCCACCTCCCGACCCGCCAACGGCGACATCGGAACCCGCGCCGACCCTCGACTCGACACTCCAACCCGAGGCACCCGAGAAGCCCACCCCGGACCGCGGCGCTCCGAAGGGCGACTGACCGGGGCTTCCGAAGACAAGAAGCAATACCCGGCTACGGTGCGTTCCCATCAGGCGACGCTAGAAGGCTGATACCCGGATTGCGCCCCTCCCCAGCAAGCGAGAGGAGCACCCCTTCCACCAAACCAAAGGCGCCGGCCAGCATCATGTCCCCGTGGGGAACAGCCATGTGGTAGCCCAGTCCCCGGGCTAGGCGACGGTTCGGACCCGTCACAGCGACAAACGTGAACGGCCCCTCGTCCTCATACGCTGGGTGCAGCGCGGCGCCATGGCCGTCGAAGTCGCGCCGGAACGTTTCGGTCTGGATAGTGCCGGCCCTGAGGCGCTCGACAAGATCGCGAATGATGGCTGGCGTGATCCCACCGGTGTGGTGCTCGAAGAGGCCGAACAAGCGATGTCCCCGAACCAGCACAGCGAAGGTGTGCATGTTTCCGACGTTGACTAGAATCGCCCCCGGGCCTTGCACCGCCGTCGCCACCGCGGAATCTCCCAGGGCGCCAAGGACTGCGGCAGCGCCTGTGTCCATCAGATACACCCCGGGAACCGTCTGTGCCACCGCCGTCATGCGCGTCATGCCAGCCGGAGGCTCCCGATAGACCATCCCCGACAGGTCACCGCCGCCATCGATCAGGCCCTGAAGGTAGTCGAACCGAACGCGGTTTTGTACACAGTCTGCCGGATCAGTCCGTCCAGCGCCCCGTTGACGTGGCCCACCTTCGCCGCTGCCAGCGCCCCTTCCAGCGTGCCGTCCGCCGATCCGGGGTACATGCTCCACTCGTAGCGGACTCCGTCCTCCCGGGTGCCTTGCCGGTAGACGCGGACCCGGACCCCCAGCCGTTCCAGGACATCCCGCCGCCCCTCGTAGTCCAGCCGGTCCACCCCGGCCGCGATGTCCTTCCGCCAGGCTTCCAGCGCGTCGATCCGGTCCAGCGCCGCCTGCTGCGCCGCCCGTTGCCCGGCCGCCTGCTCGCGCTCCGCTCGGAGGGTGGTCCGCTGGGTTGCCAGATCGGAGAGCTTCCGGACCAGGCTTTCGGCCGCCGCCAGATTGTCCCCCAGCATGGCGATAGCCCCGGCGATGTTGGACTCCTGCTTGTTCAGCGCGGCCAATGATCGGTCCAGGACCGCCAGGTCCGCTTCGGTCGTGTCCTGCTCGATCATCCGGCTCAGTTCGTGTTCCATGATCGTCGGCACGTTCAGGATCAGCCGCGCCCAGCGCCATGTTTCCGGGTCCAGCTTCGTGACCAGGATCGAATGACCGCGCTTGCCGCAGTCGGGGTGCCGCTTGTCGGCGGGGCAGACGTACCGGGCGGTCCGGCCTTCTCGGTGGCTGACGCTCATGGCCGCCCCGCAATGGGCACACCGGACCAGGCCGCCCCGCAGGAGCGCATCGTGCTTGGGGCTGCTGGATCGCTCGGACCGTTCGCGGTTGACCGTCAGCCGGGCTTGGACCCGGTCCCACGTTGACGCATCCACCAACGCCGGGGCGGTGCCGTCTGGCAGCCGGACCCACTCCGCTTCCGGCCGGACCTGGGTGCTGGTCTTGCGCCCGCCGCCGCTGGCCGGCTCCACGAGCCGGTGGACGTAGGCCAGGGAGACGCCCCGGTAGACCGGGTTGGTGAGGATGGCGTGAACGCTCCGATGTCGCCAGGCAGGCGCACCGTCTGCGCCCCGCCGATCCTTGGGGGTCGGGACGCCGTCACGGATCAGATCGTCCGCGATGCGCCGGAGCGCCGTCCCCGTCGCGGCCAGCGCGAAGATGCGCCGGACCACGGCGGCGGTGATTGGGTCCTCGACCAGCCGGCCCCGGACCGGCCGGCCCTTGGCGTCCACGTCATCGGCCCAGGCGTACCCGTAGACGGGCTTGCACCCGACCAGGCGCTTGCCGGACTCGACCCGTTTCCGCGTCCCCTCCTGGGTGCGCCGGATGAGCGATTGCCGCTCCACGCTTGCCGCGTACCCCTCGATATAGTCCACCAGGCGGCCTTCGGCGGTGTCCTCGCGGGGGTTCGTCACGGAGACGTATCTGACCCCGCGCCGCTTGGCCTCGACCCGCAGGTAGACGCGCTCATCCGGGTCACGGCCGAAGCGGTCCGAGTGCCAGACAACGACCCGGTCCAGTTCCCGCCGGTCGATGGCGGCCCGGAGCCGGTCGAACTGGGGCCGGTCCAGGTAGGCCCCGCTGTAGACCTCTCGGTAGATGTGCCCCTCCGTCACGGTCCACCCCTGATCGGCCGCGAACTTCCGGCACGCTTCCTCCTGCGTGTCCAGGCTGGTGCCGTCCTCCTGCTTCTGATCGCTGACGCGGACGTAGATCGCCGCTCGCATCGCCGCCGCTCCCGTCATCGGTCGGACCCCGGACGATCCGCGCCGGCCGGCTGGTCCGCGTCGTCCGGCGTCCCGCCCATCACGAACCGATCCACGTCCTCCGGCCGGATGCGGTAGCCCGCCTTCCGGCTGATGAGGTAACCCCGCAGCCGTCCCGACCGGAGCCACCGCCGGACCGTGTCCTGGTGGACCTGCAACCGGTCAGCCACCTGCTCGACCGTTAGCCACGCCTCTCCGTCCATACCCCCTCCTACGCGAGCCGGCGGCCGTTCCGCCGGTACTACGACTATACCAGACATCGTATGCGTTTACTAGACATCATGTACGTGACGTCCTATAATGTCTTATAAGAGGGGCGGCACGGAGCGGCCCCACCGGACCCCGCAGGAGGGCGCGACGATGGCACGGCAGGCGACGGCGACGGATTGGGAACGGCTGGCGGCGAAGGCGGTCAAGGAGGGGATTGAGGTCCGCCGGCTCTCCACCGGACAATGGGTGGCCGGGTCCGGGTCCGACGCGGCGAAGGCATACCTCGTCAGCCTCGACCGCTGCGAGTGCGACGGTCACGGCTGGACCGGTCGCTGCAAGCACCGGGCCGCGCTGGCGTCCACGCTGGGGGTCCTCGGCACCCTGGCGGAATGCCGCAATCCCTGGGGCCTGACCGATGCAGAGATGGTGGCGCTCCAAGGGGACGCCGCCCGCCGCCACGCGCTCTATGGTGATCCGCTGGTGGATGTTCGCACCGGGGAGGTCATCCACCCCGGCGGCCGCGCCGCCTGAGCCCGGATAGGTGCGGGGTCCTAGGGTGTGTCTTCAAAGGCGTGGTAACGTTGGGAGATGAGCCGAGACCGAGAACTGACCGACGAGCAGTGGGCGGCGCTGGAACCGCACCTGCCGCCGCAGCGGGCCGCGACCGGGCGACCC
>JALYMD010000078.1 GCA_030773875.1 Chloroflexota bacterium
ACCGGCGACGGCTGGGTGGTGACGCTGGGCTGGTTCGGCTGCATCGTTGGGATCGTCGCGGCGCTCGCCTTCCCGCGCACGGAGCGGTTCATCCAGTCCCTCGCGATCACAGCCTTTGCCCTGGTGGCGATGGTCCTCCCGTACTTCGTCGCCACGCACCTCTCCCAGGTCGACAAGGCGGCGGCGTCGCTCGGCAGCGGTCTGCTGCTGGGCTGGGTCTGCTTTGGCGTCGCGGCCGCCCTACCCTGGCTGGGGCTGCTCTGGCGGGACCGATCGCAACCGGTGCTCGACCGTGACTGGGCGAAGTGGCTCTTCCTGCTCCCGGCCGTGGTCTGGGTCTTCCTGCTGACCCTCTTCCCGTTAGTTTATGCGTTCACCACCAGCCGCTACGCCTTCCGTAGCGGCCGGATCAGCCGCTCGGTCGGCTGGGACAACTACCAGCGGCTCTTCATCGAAGGCTCGCTCTGGCCGGCATTCGGCGGTGCCCTCGTCGCGGCCGCTGCGGCTGCCGGGGTGGTGCTCGGCGGCGGGCTGCTGCTGGCCTGGCTGAGCGACCGGGAGATCACGCGGGAGGATGTCCGGAGCGTTGCCCGGTTCGTTCCGCTCTTCGCCGTTCCGGCTGCCCTAATCTATCTCGCCTCGAACATCCTGCGCGATCCTCTCGGCACCCAGCTCAACATCACGTTCTTCTTCGTCGCCGGCGCCGTCGTTACGGAGATGATCCTCGGATTCCTCATCGCGCTCCTGATGAACCGGGAGCTGCGGGGCCGAAACGTGCTCCGGGCGACGATGACATTGCCGATCTTTGCCACGCCGATCGCGATGGGCTACCTGGGTCGGGCGATCTTCTACGAGACCGGCGGTCCAATCAACGCGGGTCTCGGTGGACTAAGGTTGGGTCAACCGCCATGGCTGTCCGATCCCCAGTGGGCTCGCATCGCGACGATCATCATCGATGTGTGGCAGTGGACGCCGTTTGTCTTCATCATCGCGCTGGCCGGGCTGCAGGGCCTGCCCCAGGACGTACTGGAGGCCGCGGCGGTGGACGGCGGTGGCGGTTGGCAGGCGCTGCGTCACATCATCCTGCCCCTGATGGCGCCGATTCTCTGGCTGATCTTCCTACTTCGCGCGATCGACTCCTTCAAGGTCTTTGACATCGCTCAGGGCCTCACGCTCGGCGGACCCGGCCGTTCCACCGAGTACTACAGCCTGTTCAACTACCGCACAGCCCGACAGTTCTTCAACTATGGCGAGGCCGCCGCGCAGGCGTTTCTCCTGCTCCTAATCGTAATGCTCCTCGTTTCTCTGCTTTGGGGCCGAATCCGACACGTCTACGAAGACGACGAGGTGAGGGCGTGAGCGCAACGAGCACTTCCGTCGCCCGGACTAGCACTGTGGCTGCCACGAGGACCCGTCGTGGCGGAGGGCGACGCATTGGCGGCACGATCTTTCTCGTGGCTGCGATCGTCGTCCTGCTGATCTGGACCCTGTTCCCCTTCTACTGGGCGGTCATCAGCTCGTTCAAGAACCCGGCCGACAACTACGGCAACCACTGGCTGCCGTGGATTTCGTTCGAGCCGACGCTGAAGCCGTGGCGGGATCTCTGGGCGATCCGCGAGATCCGGCGGTCCCTCCTGAATAGCACCATCATCTCCGTCGGTGCGGCGACGGTCGCGCTTGTTCTGGGTACGCTTGCGGCCTATGGCATCGCTCGCTTTCGATTTTACCGGCCCCAGAACGGCAGCCTAACCACCTGGTTCCTCTCACAGCGAGTCCTGCCGCCGGTGATCTTCGTCACCCCATACTTCCTGATCATGGGTCAGCTCGGGCTGCTGGACACCGTTTGGGCGCTCATCCTGCTCAACGCCACGTTCAACCTGCCCTTCCCGGTGATCATCCTTACCCAGATGTTCCGGGAGATTCCGAAGGAGCTGGAAGAAGCGGCGCAGGTGGATGGCGAAAGCCGTCTCGGCATCTTCCTCCGGATCGCCGTGCCCCTCGTCCTGCCCGGGTTGGTGGTGAGCTGGTTCCTTTGCCTGGCGTTCAGCTGGAACGAGTTCCTGTTCGGCTTTGCTATGTCCCAGAAGGACGCGCGGCCGATGCCAGTCTTCCTTGCCGGTGGCGACCAGACCCGTGGCGTCGATTTCCAGGCGATCGGGACGCGGATGCTCCTCACCGCCTCCGTACCCCTCGTTGCCTCGCTCCTCGTCCAGCGCTACATCGTCCGCGGCCTCTCGCTCGGTGCGGTGAAGGGATGACCGGGGTCACGGGCCGAGCAGTCGAGAGGTTAGGGAGTCGAGGGGGGAGCGATTGGTTCTGGCGGGATACAAAAACGGAACACGGCGCGGGGATGGTCGGTATCCCTGCGGCTGACTTCGCCCGCTTTTCTCCCCAACTTCCCGACTCCTCGACTCCCCGACACCTCGCCTCGTGACCCCGCTTCTGGTTGGGGTGGATGTCGGGACGACCAACGTCAAGGCGGTCGTTTACGAACCGGATGGCGGGGCGGTCGCCGTCGCCGTCGTGCCGACGCCCACCCACTACCCGCGACCATCCTGGGCCTTCTATCGGCCGGACGAGTTGTGGGCGCAAACGGTGAAAGCGCTGCGGGAAGCCCTGGCGAAGGTTGACGACCCCCGTCGGGTCGCCGGCATCGCGATCACGAGCATGGGTGAGGCGGGTGTCCCGGTAGACGTCGCTGGCGACCCAACCTTCGACGCCATCGCCTGGTTCGACACCAGGACCGAACCTCAGGTGGCATGGCTGGAGAGGGAGATTGGCCGGGAAGCGCTGTTCGCGACAACCGGGCTCTCCCTTCAGCCGATCTGGAGCCTTTGCAAGCTGCTCTGGTTGCGGGAGAACGAGCCGGAGGCATTCAGTCGCACGGCCCGCTGGCTCAACATCGCAGACTACATCGCCTACCGCCTCTGCGGCGTCCAGGCGACCGACCTCTCCCTCGCGTCACGGACCATGGCGCTGGATCTGGCTCATCTCCGCTGGTCAGACGATCTGCTCGGGGCTGTTGGATTGTCGCGCGATCTGCTCGCCCCGCTTGCACAGAGCGGAACTCGGCTGGGAAACGTGACGGCGGAAAGCGTACGGGAGACTGGGCTCCCAGTGGGGACACCTGTCTCGGCCGGCGGCCACGACCATGTTTGCGGTGCGCTTGCCGTCGGCGTCATTGAGCCGGGGGAGGTGCTCAACTCGCTTGGCACCGCTGAAGCGTTGTTCA
>JALYMD010000079.1 GCA_030773875.1 Chloroflexota bacterium
CCCAGGTCGCGGACCGTCGTGATCCCCGCCTCCAACGTCTGCCGCGCGTGACCAACGGCCCGCAGCAGCGTCTCCTCGCGCCGTTCCCGCTCCAGCGTGGCAACTGGGTCCGGCCCACCATCCCAGACCAGGTGGACGTGCAGGTCGATCAAGCCAGGCAGCAGGTACGCCCCCCTTGCGTCAACCTCTGGGAGGTCCGACGCCGGGATCGACGGGGATGCCGGGAGAACAGCGTGGATGCGGCCGTTGCGGACCTCGACATCCCAAAGACCAGCCCGCTCTTGATCATCGTCCAGCAGGCGTGCGTCCCGAAGCCTCAGGTTCACGCTCGGTCCGTCCTGTAGCCCATCCTGCTCCCAAGCCGTGTGGAGGTCGTCGGGCCAACACTCGTAGGCGCAACAGGGGTTGCTGTCCGCGCCAGCGGGCGTTGGCCGTTCTATCCCGGTTGTTCTGCCGGGGCACCTTGATTGTGCCGCCCAGGGGGTGGTGCCCTACGCGCCGCCCACGACCTGATCCTTGGTCAGGTCCAGGTAAATGATGCCTCCCTCGTAGTTGCAGACCGTGCTCGTCGGCACGCGGCAGTCGTGGTGGATGAGCAGCCCCTTCTCCACAGCGAGATGAGTCGGGTGCATCCCGTCCGGCACGAAGTCGACCACCTTGCCGAGTTTATGGTCGTCGGTGCTGCAGACCTGGTCGCCCTTTTTGAAACACCACTGGGTGATCGCGGGGTCCAACCGCACCTCCTGCGCGCACGAGGACGGCATCGTCCCCTCCGCCTACATCCGCCGCAGAGGTCGTGCCAGCTTGTCGCCGGTGCTACCTCTAGGACGGCGCCACCACCTCCTGGACACGGAGGGAGAGGAAACCCATTACGGCAGCCCAATGTGGTTGCGGCTGGAGGGTCTGGCCGGGAAAAGAGGAGCGGGTCAAAGGGCAGGACGTAGGAAAAGGAAACAGTCCCGACGAACTTCGCTGCCTCGCCGCTCGCCGTGACCGACCGTTCCCCCGCGTCTCGCCCCGCAACGGACGCGGTCCCCCGGTCAATCCCGTGCACGAACCGGATTCGGAAGGGCTCCGCCGCAGTCGCCCTCTCGGCCATCGATCGTCCTGGGTGGGGAGCCTCGCTGCCGCTTGGCTCCTCGGGACTGTACGTACATAATAGACGGACAGGAGAGGGTTGTCAAGGGGGGCTCAGGTGTTCCCCGCCCTGCCTTCTGTGACGGTGAGCGTAGAGGGAGCGTGTTACTCCGGCACGGCGCCGAGAGCTCAAAGCGGCAGCGCAAGCTGCCCGCGAAACGGCGTGGTTTTGCCACTGGCCGCGGTACGGGCCGGGGGGTCTGGTCTGCGCATCGTGTCCTCTGCAAACCCGTTGCACGAGCGGATGCGGGTGATACGACGCTCAAGGGCGCTGAGATAGGCGGCTGAAGCATGCGCCCCGGAGTAGGCCCGCTGGTAGCGAGGGAGCAACTCCGAATAGGTCTCCTCGATGAAGCCGAAGTAGTGCTCCTTGACGAAGGGAGCGAGCCGCAGCACGGAGGTGCCGAAGGTCGCCGCCCCGTGCTCCCTGGCGGCCGTCGCGATGGCCGCAATGCTCTCGGCCGAGTCGGTGATCCCGGGTAGGATCGGCGCCAGAAAAACCCCGCAGGGTACGCCAGCCTCGACAAGCCGCCGCATTACGTTCAGACGCTTCAGGGGTGGAGGCGTTCCTGGCTCGACCGCTCGCCAAATTGCCGGGTCCAAAGTTGTGACGGTAAAAAAGACGGTCACGTCGGTCAGGCGGGCAAGATCGGCCAGCAGGTCGCAGTCGCGCAAGATCAGCGTCGACTTGGTGACGACGCTGAGGGGGTTGCGATGGTCTCGTAGCGCCTCCAGGACCCGGCGGGTAAGGCGGTAGCGCCCCTCGCAGGGCTGATAGGGATCGGTGGCGGTGCCAATGGCGATACGCTCACCGGTCCATGTCGGCCGCGCGAGTTCCCGCCGCAGCACCTGGGGGAGGTTGGTCTTGACGAGGATCTTGGTCTCGAAGTCCCTGCCAGCGTTCATCCCGTGATACGTATGGGTCGCTCTCGCATAACAATAGTGGCAACTGTGCGTGCATCCCCTATAAGGATTCAGCGACCATCTAAATGGCATGCCTTGAACCGAGTTCAGGGCTGTCTTGCAGTTAGTCTTGAGGTATTGCGGCTTAGCCATGGACCGAGAATAGATCATCTGTTCTGTTTCGTCAATGAAGGTACTGGACTGGGGCATGGTCCGACTTTGGTAGCGATCACCGACCGTGAGTCGAGCGCAGTCAAAGCGAACCAAGAGTCGATGGCATACGAATCGCCGACGACTACCGGCAGACGGTCGATCGCAATAGGGAGGAGACGAGCCGAGCCCTCCCTTTCGTCGGCTCGGCTTGAGTACTAAGGCTGTCTGGGTGAACAGGGGGTTGTCGGAGGCTCGACAATCAGTATTAGCAAGGCGATGATGCTGCCCAGGCAACATCACCAAGATCCCGGTGAGTAAGCATCGAGCAATGGGCTCCAGGCGGGAGGATGGTCAATGGCGGGAGCCGTAATTGAGAACCCGATCCTCAACTCGCCCTTCACCGAGCCAACCCGCCACTTCCAGTTCGGCGAGGACGGTATCACGGACGAAGTCATCGAGGCCCGCCGTGCCAGTTCCTACTTCGTCCCCATCGCCAAGCCCAAGATCCGGGGCAAGGCGGGCCAGGCCCAGCTCGCCTTTGAGACGGAGTGGACGGCCGAGCGGATCCAGGAGAACGACCTCATCAACCGGATCCGTGCCCGTGTCGATCTCTGGCGGCGTGGCGGCCATCCGGGGATCACCAAGACCACCCGCCGCCTCCTGGAGCACTGGACTGATCCCGACCGCGAGCGCCGCCTCTTCTTCTGCCAGGTGGAGGCGTTGGAGACGGCGATCTACCTGACCGAGGCGGCGACGAAGTACGGCGACGCCTGGATCGGGAACCGGCTCATCGAGGCCAACGCAGCGGCCAACCCCGGCCTCGACCGCATCGCCATGAAGATGGCGACCGGCAGCGGCAAGACGGTCGTGATGGCGATGCTCATCGCCTGGCACGCGCTCAACAAGCGGGCCAATCCCCAGGCGCGCGACTTCTCGGACGCCTTCCTCGTCGTCGCCCCGGGGATCACGATCCGGGACCGCCTCCGGGTGCTCCTGCCGAGCGACCCGGAGAACTACTACCGGGCGCTCGACCTCGTGCCGCTCGACCTCCTCGACGACCTCGGGACCGCCAAGATCGTCGTCACCAACTTCCACGCCCTGCGGCGCCGAGAGCGGATCGAGGCGGCCAAGCTCACCAAGCAGATCCTGGCCGGAGGTGAGGAGGGGCTCTTCACCGAGACGCCGGACCAGATGGTGCGCCGGGTCTGCCGCGAGCTCGGCACCAAACGGAACATCATCGTCCTCAACGACGAGGCCCATCACTGCTACCGGAGCCGGCCCGACGAGGTGCCCGCGTCCCTGCTTGAAGCCCTTCCAGCTGCCGGGACCGGGAAGCTGACCGGCGAGGATAAGAAGGAGGCCGAGCAACTGGAGCGAGAAGCCCGTGTCTGGATCACGGGGCTTGAGTCGATCAAGGCGAAGATCGGGGTGCGGGCTGTCTACGACCTCTCGGCGACGCCCTTCTTCCTCCGGGGCTCCGGGTACGGCGAGGGCACCCTCTTCCCCTGGGTCGTCTCCGACTTCTCCCTCATCGACGCAATCGAAGCCGGGATCGTCAAGGTGCCCCGGGTGCCCGTCGCCGATGACGCGATGACGGGCGAGCTGCCCACCTACCGTGACCTCTGGCTCCGGATCCGCGACAACCTGCCGAAGAAGAGCCAGACCGCTTCAACCAGCAGTGATCGGGCGTTGCCTGCCGAGCTGGAGGGGGCGCTGGTGAGTCTCTACGGCCACTACGAGCGAGCCTACCGCGCGTGGGAGGCGCGAGCCGACGAGCTGGGGGGGTCGACGCCACCCGTCTTCATCGTGGTCTGCAACAACACCGCCGTCTCCAAGCTCGTCTTCGACCACATCGCTGGGTGGGAGAAGCCGCTCCCCGATGGCTCGACCGTCCTCGTTCCTGGGCAACTGCCGGTCTTCTCCAACGTCGTGGATGGACGCTGGGCCGCCCGACCCAACACGATCCTGGTCGACAGCCGCCAGCTGGAGTCGGGCGAGGCGATGGCCGACGACTTCAAGAAGGTCGCGGCGCGCGAGATCGCGGAGTTCAAGGCCGAGTACGCCCATCGCTTCCCCGGCCGTGACGCTGAGGACCTGACCGACGAGGATCTCTTGCGGGAGGTGATGAACACCGTCGGCAAGCTCGGCAAGCTGGGCGAGGGCGTGCGCTGCGTCGTCTCCGTCTCCATGCTGACCGAGGGCTGGGACGCCAACACGGTCACCCACATCCTCGGTGTCCGCGCCTTCGGCACTCAGCTCCTCTGCGAGCAGGTAGTTGGGCGAGGCTTGCGCCGAATGAGCTATGCGGCGGACGACGACGGGATGTTCGCCCCGGAGTATGCCGAGGTCTACGGCGTGCCCTTCTCCTTCATCCCGGCGTCCGGCGGAACGACTGATCCGCCGCCACGCCCGCCGGTGACCCGCGTCCGGGCGATGGAGGATCGCGCGCATCTAGAGATCGCCTTCCCGCGCGTTGCCGGCTACCGCTACGACTTGCCTGCGGAGACGCTCGTCCTGCGTGGGTTCGGCGCCGACGCGGTGATGACCCTCTCGACAGAGGACGTGCCGACCCGGGTCGAGAATGCGCCGATCGTGGGGGAGGCGAGCATCCACAGCCTCGACGACCTGCGGGCTCGCCGGAAGCAGGAGGTCGCCTTCCGGCTGGCGCGGCTGACGCTAGAGACGTACTTCAAGATCGACGGGGCCGAGCGGCCCTGGCTCTTCCCGTCCTTGCTTGGGATCACCAAGCGCTGGCTCGCGGAGTGTGTCGTCTGCAAGGACAACGCCTTCCCGCAACTGCTCCTCTTGGCCGAGCTGGCTCACGGCGCTGCTGACCGCCTCCACCAAGCGATTGCGGAGGGAACGGCGGGGGAGAAGCGCCTCTTGCCGATCCTGCGGCCCTATGACGCGACAGGATCTACGGTAGGGGTCGTCTTCGATACGATCAAGCCCACTCACCCGACTAATCCGGCGAAGTGCCACGTCTCCCACGTTGTCGGTGACAGCTCCTGGGAGTTCAAACTGGCCCAGACGCTGGAGGGCATGGACGAGGTCGTCTGCTACGTGAAGAACCAGGGGCTCGGCTTCACGATCCCTTACGCCCTGGATGGTGATGAACGCAGCTACGTGCCCGACTTTGTGGTCCGGATCGACGACGGCCACGGTCAGCAGGACCTGCTGAACCTCATCGTCGAGGTGAGCGGACAGGCCAAGAAGGACAAGGCGGAGAAGGTGCGGACGGCGCGGCATCTCTGGGTGCCCGCTGTCAACAACCATGGCGGGTTCGGCCGCTGGGCCTTCGTCGAGGTGACCGACCCGTGGGATGCCAAGAACACCGTCCGCACCGAGACCGGAGTCGGCGCGGTCACGACGTGGTAGGAGCAAGGACAACATGAACGGACGGTTGCAGGAAACGGTCGGGGCGGTCCAGCACCGAGACAAGCGGACGACGATCCCGACGGAGGAGTTGCGCGACTTCGTCGTTGACGAGGAGCGGGAGCCCAAGACGGTGCTGTATCCACGCGACCCCTCACTCGATCCTCAGCTCGTGTGGAAGGGGAAGGACGAGCAGGACGCTGCGGACCTGGCGGTCCCGTCGGTGCCGATCTACGTCCAGGAGAAGATCCTCCCCCAGGCGCTGATCGAGGATCTGCGACGGCAAGGTCGGCAAGAAGCGGAG
>JALYMD010000080.1 GCA_030773875.1 Chloroflexota bacterium
GCGTCGGTCGGGAAGAGCGTCCCCACCCAGGTCATCGTGCCCTCGGCGGCGCGGCGCATGAAGGTCTGGAAGAGTTCGGATCGCGCGGACTGAAAGACGGTCTGGCGAGCCGGGTCCACCTGAGAGAGCGTCCTCGTGTTGGTCTCGGCCATCACCGTGATCGCCACGTCCGCTTCCTCACGGACGAAGCGCTCCAGCGGGGAGATGAATCGCAACTGGTCATCCGTGCCCTTCCGTAGCAGGTCCGCCGCGAGTCCGGGCACCGTCGGCAGGGGCACGGGGAAGCCACCCCGCGCCAGGACCTCCCGGTAGATCGCTCGCAGCAGCGGTTCCGCGGCCGTTCCCCCACTGATGGCAACCGTCTGTCCGGGTTGGACTTCCACGGAGTACCCGACCAGGGTCTTCGCCCAAATCTCGTAACGGGGATCGACCACAGGGACGGCTCCTCTCCTGGCGAGCGCGGCACCCGGCGTCGCGGCTGAGAACCGCGCCTTTATATCACCCGTCGGCTGGAGCAGGGCCAGGAGATCTTTGTTTTTTTTATTTTGTGAAATCAGAACGGACGCCATCGTCCGGGGGCGGGCACCAAACGGTTCGACGGGTTGCGACACGTCTCCGAGCAGAACCGGGTAGGGGCGCGGGTACGTGCGGCGCTGGCCCTGACCTTGACCATGGTCTTGGCCGCGCTCACCAACCCAGCCTCCGCCTCGACAGAACTCGTAATCAACGGCGGCTGCGAGGATCCAGTGGGTACCCACCGATCCTTCCAGATCCTCGGCTCGATTGCCGGCTCGACCGCCAGCTCCGGCTCCGGCATCGAGGTCCAGACCAACGCCGCGGACGCTCCATGGGCGGGGAACTAGCACGTCGAACTCGACTGCCGCACCGCCAGCAGCATGGCTCAGACCCTCACCACCGTTCCAGATGTCACGTACCAACGCAGCTTCTGGGGCTCCCCGTGGCCCGGAGGGTCATTGGCCGACAACCTCGCCCAGGTGGTCTGGGACGGCACTGTGCTGGTCACGATTAACGCCGGCCCCAGTGGATCCGAGACGGTCTGGGTCCAGCACCTTCTTAATACGGTGATGACCACCTCCACCGCGACGAGCCTCGCCTTCCGACATCGGCAGCTCGAACAGCTGCGGCGCTTATCTCGACCTGGCAAGCATCACCCAACTCGAGACGCTCTACGACGTCTGCCTGCTCTACGACCCGCTGAATCCCTGAATCCGTAGAAGGCGGGGGCGGTGGCGCCGATCAAGCCGTAGCTGTGCGACGGCGCCGGAGCCAACCTGTCCGACGCCTCCCTGGTCCTGTCCGTGGTCGACCTGGTTAGGGCGAACGGCAGCGCGAGCACGGCGCTCGCCGAGGATACCGGTCGAGCGAACCCGGGAGACCACTTCCGGCACGACGCGGACCTGGGCAGATCTTCAATCTGGGCACGAGTGGGCTCGGCACAGGCACGTGGCAGGTGCAGTTCGCGATCAACGGCCGCCAGCACGTCTACACTGCCACCTTCGACGTGAAGTAGGTCGCCAGACCGATCGTCGGGTCAGCCGTCGCGCAGCGCACGGCCCCGAGCCGAAGCCCGAGGCAGTCCGCTTACCGGTAGCGGTTGATTTTCTAGGACACCTAAGCGAGTTAGGGTTCCTGGGATAGCCCCCGCTCGCGTTCAACGCTTCTGCGGCGAGCGCCCTCCTTCGGGGCGGCGTTTGCTTGTGCGATGATTCCGGCCAGGATGGACCGGACCGACGAGCGGACAGCGGACGAAGCGGACATCGGACTCTCCCTAGCACCGGACATCGATGGCCTGGCTGTTGCCCTATCTGCCCGAGAGGCGGCCAACGCAAATGGGGCTCAGTAAGCGGACGGTCTGCCGCGCCATCCAGCGGGGCGAATGGATCGCCACCTAACACGCCGGATCATTGCCCCAGGGCCGCTCAACGTTTCGCCAGAGCCCGCAGGAGCGACGGAAGCGCGGAACGGGGCGCTTGATACCCCTCCATCGTGGTGGGTCACCCCGTGGCGTCGTCGCTTTGTGGGAGGAGATGGATGACCTCAGCCATAGTGCTCCAAGCCCGGGCTGTCATAGCCCGGCACGGAATCGACCCGGATGCTGACGTGGGCGACCTGACGGCGCTGCTCGAAGCCCGGGGGTGGCGCGTGAGCCTCGAGCAGGCCATGGGCCGGGGCCGGGGCCAGCTCCCACGGTGGAGCGGGCACGCCATGTTCGCGACGCCCCCGGGGAGCGAGGTGTTCCGCCGCCCAGCGCATATCGCGATCAGTGGGGCGGACGACCGCGACGTGCTGATGCGGGTGCTGGCCAGGGTGCTGGAGCGGGAGGGGTAGGCGAGTGGGACGACCTGGGACTCCACTGGTGATTTTGGTCGTGATCGTGGTCGTGATTATCCTGCTCACGCGACTGTGAGCGGCCCCCGGCCATGGGAGATCGAGCGATGAGCCTGGATCCGTAGATCCGGAGCGGACCCCGGCGATCTATTCCGTCTTCGCGTGGCTGGAAATCACTGGACATCTCAATGGTGTGGGGAATGGCGCCCTCGCCGCAGACATTCGATCAGCCCGGAACGGGCACCGCCTCACGGACGATGGGCCGTTCGAACTGTCCGACGACCAATAGGTACCGGCGAGAGCGGCGCTGAGCGATGCCGGCGACAACTGCCTCGCGACATGATGGAGGTAGTCGTCTCGCCCATGCGCGACCGAAGACTCTCCGGCCTGGTCTTCCTGGCGACGGTCCTCTCGCTGGGCCACCACCTCGACCACATCATCCGGGGCAACCACGTGGGCTGGCCCCTCACCACCGAGGTCACGCCCTTCACCTACAGCCTCGGGGTCTACCCGCTCATCCTCCTGGGGCTCTCCCTTTACCGCTCGGGCCGGGTGGGGCCGGGCTACTGGGCGCTTCTGACGGGGTCGGGCGCACTCTTCGTCGCCGCGATCCACTTCGGTCCCGCCGCCGTGGAGCCCCCGGCGGACATCATCGACCCGTACCAGTCGCGGGTCGTCGGCTGGGTGGCCTTCGCCTGGCTCGTGACCTTCGTCGCGGTGCTCGTGGCGAATTGCGTCTACGAAATCCGTACGTGGTTCCGTCAGCGGGGGGGGCGATGATGACGCCAACGACCGCAGGCGCGGCGGAACGGACGACCATTACTCCAAACACTTCATCCATGCCGGGGGCCTGGCCGATGAAGTGAAGGGCATGGTCGAGGACGCCCGCTGACCTCCCGCCCCACCTCGCGGCAGGCGCGCTATCCGCGGCGTTGCAGCTCCGGTGCGCACACCGCCCGAGGTCGAGAGGGACGCGCGGTCACAGCGGTGGTCGCCGCGCCCGCCCATGTTGGCGACGGGCGACGTGACGGAAGACACGAAGAGGGATGTGGGCGGCGCTAAGAGGCCCCGGCGGGGCCGACTGACACCGTTTCCGGGGTGCAAGGACAACCATAACACCGGTAATTTGGCGGTTGTCGTTGGGTGTTTTCCCTTTTGCCGGTTCCGCGACGACGATCTACCATCTGTACATATGGCGGAGAAGGGGACCACGGAGGAAAGGAGCGCACCGTGAGGAACGTTAGACTCCTGGTGCGGGCGGCAAACGAGGCGCTCTCGCGAGCTGTGGTGTTGACGGGCATCCTCGCCGTCGCCATGGGCGGGATCGGCGTGGCGCTCGTCCGTCTCGGATACGAGTCAGGCCCGGACCGTGACGCGTTTTGGATGCTGTTCAAGCCGACGCTGCTTTTCGGCGGCGTCTTTGTGCTGATGATCCGCTTCGCGCTGGTCGCCAGCGAACTCCGGGATGCGCTGGAGGTGGAGCGCCAGCTGGAACGTCGAGCCTGGCTCGAGACTAACTGGACCGGCTTGACCGACCAGGAGCGGGCCGCGGCGATGCCCGAGGTCATGGGCAGTCGTCCCGCGCCGCACCGCTGGTTCCGCGCCTCGAAGCGGCGGCTTCGGTTCTAGCTCGGACTGCAGCGAGAGTTCTTGGGTGGAGGTCTAATACGGACTCCGGATGTAGACTAAGGGAATGCCAAGACGTCTTGTGGTGCCCCCGCACCTTCCCCTCGCCGACCTGGAGGCTCGCTACCGTAGGGCGCGCGATCCAGTGACGCGCTCCCACTGG
>JALYMD010000081.1 GCA_030773875.1 Chloroflexota bacterium
GAGCACGATCAGGTCGGCTCCTAATTCGGCGGCGTGGGCAGCGATACTGGCTCCTACATCCCCCTCCGGGTTCGGGTGGACGTGGGTGTCAACGGGGACGCCTGCGCCGGCGAAGCGCGACGCCACACCGTTGAGGTACGCCTCGGCCTCAGACGCGACCGCCAAGTGCCGCTCACCGTGAATTGTGGCCGGAGCTCGCCGTTCCAGCACATGCAGCAGCGTGACTCGCGCGCGCAGCGGCTCTGCCAGGGAGATGGCCGCCGGCAGTGTCGCCTCGGCGAGCCGCGAGCCATCTAGCGGCACGAGCAAGTGCTCGATCATGAGCACCTTCACCGGGTCCTTCGTGGCCATCACTCGCGTCCTCCTCCCGAGCCGACAGCAGGTCCTCCACCCCTGAGGCCTTACATCTGGCGTCCGGCGCCCCGTCAACCGAAGAAGGTCTGGTAGAGCAGGAACACGTTCAGGGACACAATGAGGGAGACGACCGCCACCGCAACGACCGACGTGACTGGGTGGTTGACCAAGTCGCCCATCAGATTGCGATTGCGGGTGAACATCACCAATGGGATCAGCGCGAAGGGGATTCCGAACGAAAGCACCACCTGGCTAATCACCAGGGTCCGTGTCGGGTCGACTTCGAGCGCGATGACGACCAGAGCCGGAGCCATCGTGATCGCGCGGCGGAGCCAGATCGGGATCTGCCAGGACAGAAAGCCCTGCATGATCACCTGACCCGCCATCGTCCCGACGGACGACGAGGATAGCCCGGATGCGAGCAGGGAGATCGCGAAAATAGTGCTCGCGTAACCGCCAAGGACGGGCGTCAGGGTGCGGTACGCCTCCTGAATGATGTCGTCGGCCGCGGTGATTACCCGCCCGCTTTCCCAAAAGGTGGCCGCAGCCATCAGCAGCATTGCCGCGTTGACCAGCCCGGCAATCCCCATCGCGATCACGATGTCAACCAACTCGAACCGGAACAGTCGCCGTCGCTGGCGGCTGTCCCGGGCCACGATTCGGTCTTGGGTCAGCGCCGAGTGGAGATAGATGACATGGGGCATGACAGTGGCGCCCAGGATGCCAGAGGCTAGCAGGATGCTCTCCGTTCCCGCGAAACGTGGCTGGACGATCGCGGCCCCTGCCGCCCCGAAGTCCGGGGTGCCGAGGATCGTCTCCACCAGGTAGCAGAGCCCGATTACGCCGACAAACCCGGCGATCACCGCCTCAAGCGGGCGAAATCCATACCGCTGCAAGCCGAGGATCGCGAACGTGGTGATCCCGGTCAGCACGCCCGCCGCCAGCAGGGGCATCCCGAACAGCAGATTGAATCCGACTGCCGCTCCTAGGAACTCCGCCAGGTCGGTCGCCATCGCCACGACCTCGGCCAAGACCCAAAGCACGTAGACGACCGGACGGGGGAAGCGGTCCCGGATCAACTCAGGCAAGTTGCGCCCGGTGGCGATGCCCAACTTGGCAGAGAGGGCCTGGATCAGCATCGCCATGATGTTGGAGGCCACGATCACCCAGACCAGGAGGTAGCCGAACTGGGCGCCTCCCTGGATGTTGGTCGCGAAGTTGCCGGGATCCACGTAGGCGATGCAGGCGACGAAGGCCGGGCCGAGGAAGGGCAGCAGACGGGCTAGAAATCCCTTTCGGCTGGTTCCTTGGAGGACGGCCGTCGCCGTCGCCAGAGTTCCCGCGTCCCCGGCGCCGTCGACCTCCTCCCCCGCGTACCGTCGCCGTCGCTCGGACACGACCTCTGGCCTAGCCATCAGCCGAGCCCTCCGGACCCAGACGCAGATCCTCCTTCGCAGTTCATCGTCGTCGAAGCCCCGGCGCTAGGGTGGGGCCTTGCATCACCGGTTCCCCTTCGCCGGATCGCGGTCCACCCCCGCGCTTCGTACGAAGATGTCCGTGGCGAGTTCTCGCCCTAGCACGTGCTCGCTGCCCTGGGCGTCGCCAACTCGCACCCGGAGCGGTCCGTCGAAGGGCAGCGAGCCCAACAGGGTCACCGCTGCCCCCGGCACGAGTCCGAGATCGGCGAGGTAGCGCAGTTTCTCCCGGTCGGCGTCGCTCACCCGCCCCACGATCCCCGCTTGACCCGGCGCCAGGCTCGGTAAGGGACGATCCCGGACCGCCCTAACCGTGCCGTCCGCCGCTGGGATCGGGTCACCGTGGGGATCGACCGTTGGATAGCCGAGGGCCTCATCGAGCCGCGCCTCCAGTTCTTCCGAGACCGCGTGCTCCAGCCGATCGGCTTCGGCATGGACGGTGTCCCAGGAATAACCCAGCGCCTCGGTGAGATAGAGCTCGAGCAGGCGGTGATGGCGGACCACCTCCAGGGCAGCTTTTTCGCCGGTCGGGGTGAGGGTCACCCCCCGTCGGGCTCGATGCTCGATGAGTCCAGCAGCGGCGAGGCGCTTGAGCATGTTGGTTGCCGACGGCGTGGACACCCCAAGTGCCCGGGCCACGGCCCCCGTGCCCACCGCTGCGCCATGGCCCTCATGAGCCAGCTTGTAGATCGCCTTCAGATAGTCTTCTAACGCCCGATTGCCCATATCGCCCCTCGTTTTTCGGTATTAGCCAAGACTAATCATAGCGTATGGAGGGTGGGTTGCTGTCATGAGGCGCTTGACGAAGGGAAGTCTCGGACGCGTTCAGGTACGCGTCCGGTCACTTCGCGGCCCCACGACCCGGTTGTCATCTGTAGTCCGAGCAGGGAGGGTCGTCCAGGACGCGCTCACGAAAGTGCATCATCGCGCCCGAAGAGGTGCCCGGCCGTGCGATCTGATACGTCGACCTCGCCGCGGCGCTGATACCGCCGGGCCCGAGAGCGTGGCCCGGTCTCAGCGCTCGCGAATCCGTCCGGCCCCCGGAGCCTGCAGGTCGTTCGTCTCGGGTGATGGCCGCGTCCCGCCGGCGCGACGCGGTTTCATGCAATAGGCCACGGTGGCCAAAACGGTCGCGGCCAGCACCCGCACCCGGCGCTTCACCCGACGGTCCTCATCCTAATTCGTCGCAAAGATGATGAGTAGGACGATGACAATCACCGCGCCGACGGCGTAGATGATCATGCGCTGGTTTGCCATGGCCGGCTCCTTGTCAGTGTCTCGGTTCCCTTGACTGCACCCGGGGGCTTGGAGCGAAGCCTACCACTGCGGTCGACTACGTCTGTGACCAGGGCGCGACGATCGCGCCGCTCCCCGTACCCCGTGACCCAACCGTGACCATTTCGACGTGGTTCGGTCGCGGAGCGGTAACACGCTCCGCCTACCCTGAAAGCGTCAGGGACGGACCGGGCCATGGGGCCGCGTGGATGTCCCGCCTGGAGCACCCCATGGACATCTTCCTGCTCGCCTTCGTGATCTTCTCGCTCCTCTTCGCCCTCGCTACCGCCGCGGCCATCGTTCTGGTCGACCGCCGGTTCGAGCGGCGCGACACCCACATCGCCCTCCGGCGCCAAACGATCGCTGTACAGGGCAATCCGCGCGTGACCAGCAACGCGAACGAGAGCGTAGCTACCGCGGCCGACCATCCCGATAAGATCCACCGTAGCGGCGAGAGCTTGCCACGAGGGCAGGCCGTCCATCAGGTGAACCGCGTCACCGCGTAAGACCAGCGCGAACGAGGGCCCGGTGCCATGGCACCAGACCCTCGGATCGTTTCAGGAAACCGGTTCCTTACTGCCCGACCGCGGGGCAACTTTCGCCGGTGCAGGTGATCCGGCCCTGGATGGTCGGGTTAATCTGACCGGCAGACTGGATGTAATTCGCGACCACTTGATCCAGCGGTTCGCGGGTGGTCGCCCGGGCGGAGATGTCCGGGTAATCATCACCGCCGGCGGCCGTGAAATCGTTGGTGGCGTAGCTGTAGGTCGCTGCCTCGGTCAGGTCCAACGCTTCGCCCGTGCAAGAGCCGTCGGCGGCGGCGCGGACCGCCGCAGTGACCCGGTTGCCCGGCTCGGCCGCGATGTCGTAGGTGAAGCAGAGGCCGGAGACCTGCGGGAAGCCGCCGTCGGGTTCGGGCATCTCTGCCACCCCCGCCTCAAGGATCTCCTTCAATTCCGCGCCGTTGATCTCCGCCGTACTCACCACGTTGCCGAACGGGAGCACCGTCAGGACCTGCCCGCGGGTGATCGTGTTCGGAGCCACGTCCGGCGCGCAGTAGTCGTCCGGGTTGTCTTCCGGCGGGCAGGTCAGGTCCGCTCGCAGGCCGCCGGAGTTGGTGAGCGCGATCTCCGTGCCGTAGGTGGAGCGCATCGCGTCGGTGACCACGTTGCCCAGGAGCGACTCGCAGGTGCGGCCGTTCTCTGTCCCGCACGCGTCGGCACGGGGGATCGCGACACTGGATGCGCCGATGCCGGCACCGAGGATTGGCTCCAGTTCGGCGTTCAACTCATCGACCCGCGCCTCAATCGCGGCATCCGGGGTGACGCCGTCGTTCCACGGGCGGTGGTAGTCAGCCGTTTTGTAGACCACCTCGCCCGCTTGGGTATCGACAACCAGGCGTACCCGGGTGAACATCACGCCCTTGCTGACATTCTCCGTGACTAGTACGCCGTCTGGTCGCATCGCCGCAACCTGGACATCAGTGTGGTCGCCGATCACGGCGTCCACGCCAGTGAAGCTGTCCGCGAGGTCAACCAACGGACCAGTGGGCTCCGTCACCGTGCCGCCGGTGGCACCGGAGTGGCCGAAGGCCACGACCGCGTCCACGCCCTGGTCCCGCAGCCGACCCGCTTCCTCGCTGACCGGAGCCACCGGGTCAATCACCTGGTAGGGGCCGAGCGCCCCGGGCCGGGTCAGGCTTGGGATGTCCGGGTTGGAGAACCCAACCAGCCCAATGGAAACGCCTCCGACCTCGAACACCATCGAGGGTTGGAACCCCGCCAAGCCGCCCGGCACTGGGGTCCCGGTGGCCGGCGTGGCAGGGATCGGCGTGGCGCCGTCGGCGAGGACGAGATTGGCCGAGAGGTAGGGGAACCCGGCCTGTGGGGCGAGCGTGCCGAACATGTACTCCGCGCTGACGTCGAAGTTGTGGTTGCCGAGGGCGTCGGCACTGAAGCCCATCGCAGTCATCAGTTCGACCGTCGGTAGGTCGCCGAAGAAGCTCGAGATCGGGGGCGTCGCACCGACGGAGTCGCCTCCGGCGATAGTCAGGGTAGCTTCCGGGTTCTCGGCCCGATAGGCATCGAACCAGGGCTTGAGGTAGGCGGCGCCGCCGACGCGAAAGCTCGGGTTGTCGGCACCTTCATCGTCCAGATCATCGGCGGAGGCCGAGAGCGGGGTGAGCTGCCCGTGGTAGTCGCTGATGTCCAGGATCTGGACCTGGCGCAGGGTTTCTCCACCCGCCACGATGTTGAGGAGGATCTTGCCCCTGGCGTTCAAGGGGCCGGGGATACCCAACAGGAAGGCGGCCGTCGGTGCGACATCGATCGCCCGGATGCCGGCGACAGGTGCTTCCGCCTTGGCGATGCCGGGACCCGCGGCGATGAAGGTGGCGTGCATGTTGACGTTGTTGGCGAGGTCAACCATCTCCGGCAAGAAGCCGTGCTGCCCGAAGAATTGGGAGAAGGCGATCGTCTCGCCGGGGGTCGCGGCGTCAAACTGATAGGGCGGCTGCAGGACGACCACCACGTCGCCACTTCGGCTGGGGTGGAGCGAGTCGCTTCCGTCGACGTTCCGCAGTTCGTCCCGCGTCATCACCCGGGCCACCACCTGCTTGCTCGGACGGTTCGGATCGGTCAATCCCTGGAAGGCGGCGACGATCTGATCCCGGACCGCTTCGTACTCCTCTTCGGGCACGACGCCCGTCGGGTCCCGGTCGGCCAGGTTGATATAGATCTGGGCGGTGCCACCCGCCCAGCAGGCCTTCGCCCGGGGGCCGGTTGGAGACGCGTTCGGGTCTGGAGTGGCGTCGACCGGCTGGATCACGTCCGGCGCTCGGCAGTTGGAAGCCTGCTCGGTTTCGACAATGCCCGCCTGCTGGAGAACCAACCCGGCATTGACGGCATAGTAGGCCGGCGCGAACCCGTGGTCGGATGTCGCGAAGACCGTGGCATCCTCGCCGAGCAACTCACGGCCAAGGGCAAGGGTCTGGTCCGCCATCTCGTAGGAGCTGCGGATGAACCCTTCCCGGGCCTCGACTCGGCCATCCGGGCGGCCGTCCCCCGTCACATCGTCATAGTAAGGATTGGGGTCACCACCTGGCTCAGTCGGGGAGACGAGACCCATGAACTGGTGGCTGAACTCGTCGGTGACCGGGTTGCCGAGCAACAGGAGGTCCGGCTCGACGCCGAGATCCTCCACGATGTAGCGGAGGTAGGCCCAGTGAGCGTCTTCCCACTTCAGACCCTGCTCGACGTAGGTCTCCTCGTCGATGATGCCGGCCTCCAGCGGCGCAAAGTCGGCCGCGGTGGGAGAGGGGAAGTCCCGCGCCAGCGTCTCCGCGAAGTCCATCGGCTCAGCGCAGTCCGCCGCGTAGTCGCACCCGGCGTAGCGCGCGTTGGCCCGGGCGATTGAGGTGTAGTAGACGCGGAAGCGGGACAGGTCCGGAGCAATGTCGATCGCCTTCAGGTAGAACCCGGCGGTCTGGCCGGCCTGCTCGCCGGTCAGGGTCACCTTCACGTCCGCCCACTCGCCGGCCGCCAGGTCGGCAACCGCGGCGGCGCCATCCTTTTCGGAGGCCGCGACGGGGCTGCCCGCCTCCGGAGAGGCCGCGGCGGGGGAAGCGTTAGGATCGGGTGGGGGTAGCATCCCGGCGGCGGGAACCGCCAGCATCCGGTCGTAGTTGGTCGTGCCATCGTCCGTGGAGTCGTAGATGTAGAGCAGGTAGGCGCGGTCGACGTTGTTCTCCTCAGGGAACGCGTCGTTCGTCACCGCCAGGCGCTGCTCCATCGGTGGGCTGAAGGACTCGGGCACGTTTGTCCAGCCCTCAGCCGGGGCCAGATTCACCCGCTGGTAGGAGACGCCGAAGCGGTCGGCGAGGGCCGGTTGGTCCGGAAGGTCGTAGTTGAGCAGCACGCCGCGGTCAGAGTAGAAGTTGCGGAAGTCAACCACCGGGCCCTGGAGCGGCGGGTCATAGCTTCGCGCGCCGACCCACTCCACCGCCACCACGGTCTTGCCGGCCCGCTCGGCCGCCTGGGGCAAGGTATCGGCCTGCAGAATATCGGGAGCGTAGGCGCTGGTCCGGTTGTTGAAGTCGGCCTCCCCGATCCGGTGGAAGGTGTTGTTCATCGAGCCGTGCTCGCCGGGATAGGTCCCGGTGGCGAGTGTGGCCCAGCCGACGCCGGTGTTGGGCGGGAAGGCCTGGGTCATCCCGTTCTCGCCGCGCACGCCCGCGCCCATCAGCGCGGCCATCGTCGGCATCGCTCCGTCGGCCGCGTAGCGCTCCACCAGATCGGGGCGCATCCCATCGGCCGCGAAGAGGATCATCTGCTCCGCCGCGGATCCTGCGGCCGGTGTCGCACCGGGTGTCGCGTTGTCATTCCCCTGCATGGCCGCGATCGGTTGCGCAGCAAGAAGCAGGGCAACAAGCAGACGAAGCAGCACGGCCGAACGCGGGTGACGATACCTGCGGCGTGCCATGATCCCCCCTCTCGATGCGGCGCGACGGCGGTCGAGGGCGACTGGCCCCTCAGAGCATCCTATCCCATCGTCCCCACGCCGTCTTAATGAAACGTAAGATGAGCCGCCGGCGAAAGCCCGGCGGTTCGGGTAAGACAACGTGCCGAGGCTGGATCAGGAGCAGAGCGGGGGACGGGCAGTCTGTCTCGAAGGGGAGCAGGCCCAACCCCGCCCTGCCGTGACGCCCCGCAAGCACCCGGCTGGTCGGCATACGGAAGCAAGGAGGAGACGTCGTGAACGTCTACATGTCGGTCGATATCGAAGGCATCACGGGCGTAGTCCACGGTGACATGATGACGGCTGACGGGCGCGAGTACGATCGCGGCCGCCGCCTTATGACCGGCGACGCGAATGCCGCCATCGAGGGGCTTGTCCAGGCCGGCGCCACCTACATCCTGGTCAATGACGGGCATGGTCCCATGCGCAACCTCCTGATCGAGGAGTTGCACCCCGCCGCTCACCTCCTGATGGGGAGCGGCGACGCCAAACCCGATTGCCAGCTTGAGGGCGCCGACAGCACCCCGTTCGACGCGGCGGTCTTCGTCGGCTACCACGCCATGGCCAGAACCTTCCACGCGATCCACCCCCACACCATCGCTGGGGCGGCCGTCTCGGAGCTCAGGATCAACGGGCGTCCCCACGGCGAAACCGGCCTGAACGCGGCCATCCTGGCGTCGCTCGGCATCCCGACCGTGATGGTCACCGGCGACGCCACCACCGTCGCCGAAGCCCGGACCTTCCTCGGGGAGCGAATCGAGACGGTCGCCGTCAAGGAGGCCCGCGGCCGCAACGCGGCCATCTGCCGCCCGCCCCCGGCGACCCGGCCCGAGATCACCGCGGCGGCCGCCCGAGCCCTCGCGAACCGCGCCCAGGTCCAACCTTCCGTGCCCGAGCGACCCTGGCGCCTGGAGGTCGATTTCCTCACGATGCAGCAGTGCGACCGCGCCTCCCGCACCGCGGGCATCGAGCGCCTCGGCCCGTTGAGCGTGCTTGTCGCCGGCGACAGCCCCTGGCAGCAGTACCGGAACCTGTGGGCGGGTCTCCGCTCCGCCCTCTACGAGCCCGCCGCCTGGCTCGCCTGAGCCGGCTCCGCGCCCGTGACCGCGCCGCCGCCCCGATCCCTTCGGTCGTCACCCGGCGTCGGTAGATGAGTTCCGGCCTGCTACGCTGACCGCGATCGTACGGAACCGCGACGCGGCGGGAGAGACATAGGGGGAGGGGAGACCGGGATGTCAGGACTGGACCTGGTGATCCGGGGCGGGACCATCGTTACCGCCGACGCCGTCGCGACGGCCGACGTCGGCATCGCGGGCGGCAAGGTCGTCCAGATCGGCGGCGAGCTGCGCGCCGACCGGGAGCTGGATGCTACCGGCAAGCTCCTCCTCCCAGGCGGCGTTGACGCCCACGTCCACCTCTCCCTGCCCCCGGATGAGGGCGAGGGTGAGGGACCAACCTGGGTGGATGACTTCACGAGCGGGTCCGCCGCCGCCCTCGCCGGTGGCGTGACCACCCTCGGAAACATGACCTTCCTCGGTCCCGGCGAGACGCCCCTTGCCGGGCTGGAGCGCGACGCCGCCCTCGTGCACGAGCAGGCCATCGCCGATGTCTTCCTTCACCCCGTCATCGGCGAGCCGACCCCGCGGACCCTCGATGAGATCCCCCGCCTGCTCCCCGCCGGCCACAACAGCATCAAGTTCTTCATGTCCATGGCCGGGTTCGACCCCGCGGTCGGAGGCTTTCTGGAGGCCACCCGCCGCGCCGGCGAGGCCGGCTTGATCACCCTGATCCACTGCGAGGACCACGTCCTGATCGAGGACGCCACGGCTCGCCTCCTGGAAGCCGGCCGCTCCTCACTGCGCTTCTACCCCGAGAGCCGCCCGGTGGTCGCCGAGCTGGTGGCCACCCAGCGCGCCATCGCCTTCGCCGAGGCAACCGGCGCCCCGGTCTACGTCGTCCACCTCTCGTCGCGGCGCGCGCTGGAAGCGTGCGCCGAGGCCCAGGCCCGCGGCCTCCCGGTCTACGTTGAGACCCGCCCCCTCTACCTCCACCTGACCCGCGAGCGGTTCGAGGAGGAGGAGGGCCCGAAATACGTCGGCCAGCCGCCCCTGCGCGAGCAGGCGGATGTCGACGCCCTCTGGGTGGGCATCCGGCAGGGCGTCCTGCACACCGTCTGCACCGACCACGCCCCCTGGTCCCTGGCGGCCAAGCTCGACCCGGCGCTCACGGTGGCCAACCTCCGCCCAGGCGTCGAGAACCTCCAGACCATG
>JALYMD010000082.1 GCA_030773875.1 Chloroflexota bacterium
GTAGTCGGGGGGCGAGCAAGTCGAGAAGATGGTACGGGCGCACGGCCGTGCGCCCGTCAGCGGCCCGCGACGCATCGCGTTCTTGGGGAGCGCAGCAAGCAGTGCCCCTAAGACTCCCCGACCCGCCCGACTACGTGCCGTCCTTGACCAGCACCGCGATCTCCTCCTCGCTGTAGCCCAGCTCGGCGAGCACGGCGGCGGTGTGCTCGCCGAGGAGCGGGGGCGGGGTGCGGATCTGGAGCGGGGTGCCGTGGAAGCGGTACGGAAATCCCGTCAGCGTGACGGTGCCCAGCTTCGGATGGGGAACCTCGCGCACCAACTCCTGCTCCAGCGTCTGGGGGTCGGCGAAGACCTGCGCCACGTCGAGGATCGGCCCGCATGGCACCGAATGGGCGTCGAGCCGCGCCACCACATCCGCCGTCGGCAGCGCCTCCAGCACCGGGCCGATGGCCTCGTTGAGCGCGGCCAACCCCGTGATGCGGCGGGCATTGGTGGCAAAGCGCGGATTGGCCGCCAGCTCCGGCAGGTCGAAGGCCTGGCAGAACCGCTGCCAGAGTCCGTCGTTGCCGACCGCCACGTTCACGTAGCCGTCGGCGGTGCGGTAGGTGCCGTACGGGGCCACGATCGGGTGGGCGTTGCCCAGGGGTTGGGGCACCTGCCCGGTGCTGAAGTAGATGCCGGCCTGGTAGGTCAGCATCGCCACCTGCCCGGCCAACAGCGACGTGTCCACGTATTGCCCCTGCCCCGTTCGCTCCCGCCCGAACAGCGCCCCAACGATCGCGTAGGCGGCGAACATGCCGGCTGCGATGTCGGCGATCGGCACGCCGAGCTTGGTCGGCGGCCCGCCCGGGGGGCCGGTGACGCTCATCATCCCGCTCATGCCTTGGAGGATCAGGTCGTAGGCGGTGCGCAACCGGGACGGACCGGACTGCCCGAAGCCGGAGATCGAGGCGTAGACCACATCCGGCTTGCGCGCCCGGACCGCCTCATACCCGAAGCCGAGGCGATCAACCGTCCCGGGCGAGAAGTTCTCCACCACCACATCCGCCCGCTCGATCAGCCGCCAGAGCGCGTCGCGACCGCCCTGGCTCTTGAGGTCGAGCGCCACCGAGCGCTTGTTGCGGTTGATACTGAGGAAGTAGGCGGACTCGCCCTCCACGAAGGGCGGACCCCAGGCGCGGGTGTCGTCCCCCTTGCCCGGCTGCTCGACCTTAATCACCTCGGCGCCGAGGTCGCCGAGCATCATGGTGCAGTAGGGGCCCGTCATCACCCGGGTGAGGTCGACGACGCGGATCCCGGCGAGGGGAAGGGGCGCGGCGGTATCCCCGCCCTGCCCGATGCCCTGCCCGGCCACACGATCCGCTCCCTCCGGCCGCTCCCCCATGCCACCCTCCCCAATGCCGCCCCCAAGGCGACCCAGCCCGTTCAACCGCCGCCGACGGCGCCGGATTGTAGCACCGCGTCTGTATTGACACTACAACGTTCCACTGTTACGATCCCTTCATGGCACCCACGAACGACGACCGGCGCGAGCGTCCGGAAAGACGAGGCGAGGATCGGGCCGCGGCCCGTCCGCGGGATCGACGCCCAGCGACGGGCGGTTCCCCAGAGGCTGCGCCGGAGAGCGTCGGGCGGTCTCCCGTCCATCCGGAAACCGAGGACGGAATGAGTCTTGGGGCGTTGACGAAGGCGGCCGATGTCTCCACCCGGACCGTGCGCTACTACATCGCGGAGGGCTTGCTGCCGCCGCCCACTGGCGCCGGCCCGCGCAGCGCCTACACCCAAGGCCACCTCGACCGGTTGCGCCTGATTGGGCGGCTCAAGGACGCCTATCTGCCGCTGCGCGAGATCCGCCGCCGGCTCGACGCCCTGACGGACGACGAGGTGAGGCGGCTCCTGAGAACGCTAGAGGAGGAAGACCGACCGGACAGGCCTCCGGGTCTCCTCGCCGCTCCGCCAGCGCCTCGAATCGGTGAGGCTCCGCCGGACAGCGCTGCCGCCTACCTTGCCCGGGTTCGCCGGCGGAACCAGGACGTCACGGAACCCCGCGCCCCGCGGGCGCGATCGCTGGCGGACGAGGCGGCGCCGGAGGCGCCCGATGCGGGCCCGGCGTTCTGGATGGCGGCGGAGATGGAGGAGGCACCCAACGAAGATGCTGTCCTCGGGGCCGCGGTGCTGCCCGCTCCGCCGGCCGCACCGGCCGAGTCCCGGCCGCCCGAGACGAACCCGGATGCCTGGCGCCGCGTGCCGTTGGGCGACGACGCTGAGCTGCTGATCCGCGAGTCGGTCTACCGGCGTAAGCGGGACCGGGTCGAGTGGCTTGCGGCCTGGGCGCGCAGGGTCTTCCGGTGAGGCGATACCCCGTCCAGCCCGCCCCACCTGGCACGCCGTCGGGCCCGGCTCGGACAAGGAGCCAAGCGGGCCCCCACCGTCCCCGCGCCCCCGATCGGATTCTCCCCTCTTCGCTGGGGGAGCGGGGCTGAGGAACGAGGCTGCCCTGCCGCGCAACCTCTGGCTCAACCCGGCCCAACCCGTCACGTCCGC
>JALYMD010000083.1 GCA_030773875.1 Chloroflexota bacterium
GTGTTTGCTCCATCACGTAGGGAACCCCTCTCTGGGCGTGGACGGCCGCGTGGGGCAGGCTCGGGTCCAGGCGCGCCCGAGGGGCGTCGGACCGCCGCCGGGCGGTCATCGGGGCTGGCGGGCCACATCATGGGCCCGCTCTTGACACCCTAAGTTTATGCGAAGTCAGGCCGGCGTGGCGTCCGGAGTTTCCTCGCCTGCCGTGACCGGTGAAATCAGGGTCTGCCGTTCCCGGAACAGCTCCCACCCGGCCGGCACGTCCCCTGAGCCGGGTAGTGCCCCGAGCGGGGTGTCCGACTCCGGGCGCGGGACGGCGAGGACTCCTCCGGCGATCGCAAGCAGGGCTCCTAGTGGGTGGGCCGGGTTCGGGACTCTCCCTCCGTGAGGCACCTGTCGGGCCAGCCAGGTATGCACATCCCGCCCCTCCCGGACGGCGAGCAGCGCCGTGGGCCGTCCCTTGCCGTCGAAGCCAGCCCATGCCGCCCGTTCGTCGGCGAAGGCTGGGATCTCCGCTGGCGCGAAGGCCGCGGCCCCGGCCTCATCCAGACGCTGCTCGACGAGACCGGGGAACGCGGCGGCTGCTACCTCGCGGGTCGTGAACCGCGCGACATCGAGGCGCAGGTACGCAGCACCGATCTGCTCCCAAGCGAACCGATTGCTCGCGGCGTAGCGGCGGGAGGCGACCGCCACCGGCCCGGAGTCCAACGCAACGGGTGACATCGCCGGAGAGTTGCTGGGAATGGCTGCCGGCGAAGCGGCGGGGGAGGCCACCAGTAACCGTCCGTTCCTCCCGGCCACCCGGCCCCCGACTGAGGTAGCAGCCACCCAAATCCCCAGCCCCACAAACGCGCGCCGCCGCATGATCTGTCTCCTGTCCCGCTCGCCTGCTTCCATTCCTGCCGGACCAACCCGCCAGAAGACCGGGCTGTCTGATGTCAGGGGCCAAGGCCGCGAGGAGATGACCCCTAGGATACGCCGTGCCTCCCATCACAGCCCGACCGGCAATGCCCCGACCGACACGACGTTCACCTTGCGGTGCCTCCCACCTGACGCCGCCCTCGTGCCCGGCCGGACCTGGGCGTTTCGAGCCGGAGCGCACCGGTGGAAAGCGTGGGCACCCTACTTTGCTCTAACCCTGGTTGCTCAACGCTCGTGCCCCGATCAGAAGGCAAGCAGGCAGAGAGCGAAGCATTGCAGTGCCACCAGGGTGACCCTCCTGACGAGGACCAGGGTAAATAATGAGGGTCAGGGCAAAAAGGGGAAATGTCGCGCTTGAACCCGCGCCACAGCGCGAAGGTGAGCCAGGTGGACACGGCTGGGGAGAGCACCGGTGGTTGTTGAACGCTTCGACGGGACCGGGCCTCCGAGGTCCGCGAGCCCCGGTAGGACGGCCAGCAGGAGCTTTCCGGAGGTTCAGCCAGGGCTGTTTCGCTGCATCGCCTGGGAGGGGCCGCAGGTTCCTCCCAGGCGACCCCATCCTTCCTCCACCGGCCATCCCCTCTGACCTGTTCCGACCGCCTCACTCAACGTAGGCGGGAGGCCGACTTCCAAACTGGTGCTGGGGTCGCCAGATGGTATGCGTCGTGCACGCTGCCGCCGCCCGTTGCCATGGCAGCACGCCGGGCACCCGCATGCGAACCTGGCTGCCTGGCTGCTGACCGGCCTGGCATAGCTGACCTCCCCTGCTACGATCCTACGCGGGGAGACGGAGTCACCGTGTTCAACTCCTGCTCCCTGCCCCTCCTGGTGCTCTGCCTTGCTCCCGTCACGGCGCTACTGCAGGTTACGACGGGGCTCACCTCGGTCAGGATCGGTGACGACCAACTCGCCATAATGGACATCTTTGCTGGCAACGCGCTCCTCCCGGTGCTCTTCCTCCTCGCGACGCTACTCTCGGGCCGAGACGTGCTACTACACGCTCAGGACACCAACATCGACCAGAGCGCGCTCGGCGCTATGCGGACGAAGGTCTTCCACGACAGGCGTGTCTTCCGGCCCCGGCGCGGGGTCGCGGGCATGGCGCTCGACGCGCTGGTCGTCCTGGTGCTGCGCCTGCTGAGTGGGTGCGCTTGGTCTCCCTCACACGGAGTAGGGAACGGATCTGCGCGGGGTGTTACGCCCCGGTTGTGCTGATAGGTGCGCACGGAAGGGGACGGGAACGGGATGGAGTTCAACGAGACGGTCGAGCGGGTCGGCCGGGTGATGGAAGGGGCGGGAATCGCCATCATCGTCATCGGTGCCGCTGTCGCGACGGTGCTGTTTCTTTACCAGATGCGCCACGGCGGCCCCGTCGACGCTGCCTTCAGGCTCTACCGCCGGTCGTTGGGGCGTGCGATCCTGCTAGGCCTCGAGTTCTTGGTCGCCGGTGACATCATTAGCACCGTCGCCATCGAGCCCACCTTTCGCAGCCTCGGCATCCTAGCGATCATCGTCGCCATCCGGACCTTCCTGAGCACCGAGTTGGAGTTGGAGATCGAGCGGCGCTGGCCCTGGCAGCAACGGCGGGAATCGGCGGCGGGGGATTCAGGGGACGCGCCACGTGTTCCCAGAGCCGGCGCCAGAGGCCCGTCCTAGCCTCCAGCCGGTTGGCCACCGCTCGCGCCGTCTCCATCCTCGTCAACCGCGCCAACCACTGGACCAGCTGTCGCCACAGTGCCCGCCGCTTTGCCTCAGGCGACACAGACCGGCACAGCTCTTGCATCATCCGGGTCCTAGTTCCGTGGGTCGGACTGCGGTTACCCCCGCTGCTCGTCGTCGCCTCAGAGGGAGTTTCCCATGGACGGTCATCAGTTCGACAGGTTCGCCCGGGCACTCGCCTCCGGCACCACTCGCCGCCGCCTCTTCGGAGGGCTCGGCGGCGGTCTCGCTGGCGGGGTGCTCGCCCTTCGTGGGCGATCCTGGGTGGCCGCTCAGGACGACGACGACGACAACAACGACAATGACAACGGGAATGGAAACGGGAACGGCAATGGCAACGGCAACGGGAACGGCCAGGGACCCGCGTGCCGGGAGGAGGGCCATCCCTGCGAGGGCAACCAGGAGTGCTGCGAGGGTCTTGTCTGCGAGCCGAGTGGCCCCGGAGCCGCCGACCGCTGCACCCGCCTGCAGGCCGAGTGCGAAGGTGGCTGCCCCAAGCCGGACGCGACGCTCGTTGCGGCCCGCACCTTTCGGATCGACGCCGACTGCTCCTACGATGAGGACGCCGACGAGACGACCTGCTCCTGTGCCGCGGCGGCCGCGGGTGATGCTGCGGGCACGGTCACTGCGGTGCGCCTTCCGACCACCGCGCTCAGTGCCGAGGTCATTGGCGGCGAGGTCGAGTTCGCCTGCGAGGACGATGGTCGGTCCGCCTACGTTTCCAGCAGCGCCCAGTTCACCGTCGTGCTCTCTGGCAACGTCAAGGTCGGCACGAACACCACCTGGTGGTGCGAGACTGACGGAGGACTCGTCCCAGCCTTCGGACCGATCCTGGTCGCCTCGCCCGAGGATGACATCTCGGACTCCGCCGGGGCCCTCGTCGTCTACGCCAGCGCCTGCGGCACGACCCCTGCCGACCCTGATGCATTCGACTGGTACGGCCAGTGCACCTCTGCCGCGACGGACCAATCCTGCACCCTCGACGGCGGCGAGGGGACGGCCACTACGAAGCAGACCAACCGCGGCGGCCAAGTTCGCTACCGGCAACTGCAAACCGGCGCCTACCGTCTGACCCTGGACGGCGACGACTGGTGCCACGCGGAGTGCGACAACCTCAACGAGAACGGCGATGTTGTCGTCGAAGCCGGCCGCCGGACCCACGTCTGGGCCTTCACCTGCGGGGGCTCGTAGCCAGGTTCAGCCCTCTCCGGTAGCCTTCTTCCGAACTCGGGAGGGGGAACCAGTCCATCGAAATAGCCAGGATGGCCGGCGGACCACGACCGTCCGGCAGCGGCTCGTGGCGTTGCCTCTACGGACGCGTCGTCCGATGCGTTCTGCTGGCAGGTCGTTGCCTTCCGGCCGGCAGGTCCGCAGAGGGCGCGTCGATCACCGGACGGGCAAGGCTTCGATCGCCCTGGCGACGAACCGCCGGTGGAGTTCTCTCATCCGCTGCTCTGTCGCGGCGTCCAGGCCCCATCCCGAGATCGTTGTGCACGGTCGCAATGCCGCACACAGGTCCCAGTACGGCAAGGTAGTGATATCGACCCTCGTCAGAGATTCATAGTGGTCGGTGAATTCGTGCATCGCGGCGATGCCAAACGCCCAGAGGATCTCGAGCCTGGCATTGGCCAGATCGGCCAGCGGATCACCAATCGCCGCATCTTCCCAGTCGATGACGGCGGCAAGCTCGCCATCCTTCCACAATAGGTTGCCCGGCCAGTAATCTCCGTGTAGCAGCACAGGCTCGTTCACCTGCGGCACGGGCCAGGCGGATTCCAGCGCGTCCCAGATGCGGTCCTCGCCCATCGAGGCGTCGAGGTTCGAGGGCCGCTCGCCGAACCCTCTGTCGCGGCGGGGAAGGAACGACAGCTCCGGCGTGTCGCTCACCCCGTGGATCCTGGCTAGTTGCTCGGCCGCCTGGGCAAGGTACCCGGCCAAGTCAGGAGGCGCGAACTCCGTCTCGCCGTCCACGTATTCGATAACAAGGAACGGGGTCGGGAAGAGCTTGCACGATTCGTCGAAGAGATACGGCCTGGGTGTCGCTAACCCTTGAGATTGAGCGATCTCCAACAGTCGGAACTCGTCCCGCGCAAGACGCGCGTTCCGGTTGCGATCGGCATCTCCGTGCCGGCGCACAACCAGCTTCGTCGTTCGCCCGTCGGCGCACTCGACCTCAAGCGCCGTCACCTCCGCAGAGATGCCACCTGGCAGGGTCGACGCCCGCAGCAGCCTGCTGCCAGGATCAATCCGCCGCACCAATAGCCGGAACCCGTCGTCCTGTTCCGCGTCCGTCATGCGCGCCCGCGCCCCCATCAAATCATGTCGGGATCAGACTCCATGACGGCACTAGCATGCGGTAAACGAGCGCTCAACTCCACCAGCCGTTCCACTATCTGTTGATATCTCAGCCGCCTGTCCTACGTCGACGAGCAGGCGGTCAACCTCTGCACAGAGCGGTCCGTGCCTTCACCACGGGGGCCTGATCGCCGGACCGCCAGTCCACCTTGCACCTCGGAAGCCCTGGAAGCCGCGGGAGATCCAGATGTCGCGCCTTCTGCAGGCGCACGCCCCAGGTAGGGTTACGGTCTCCCTCCTACCGAGGAGGTTGCGTGTAGGCTCTTACGTAGGACGCAGTAAGCCGGAACGGACTGCGGCGGAAGGTCCGTAGCCACTCTCCCTGCAAGGAACCCGGTGATCAGACCGTTGCCACTGGAGGAGCAGCGGGGCCGCGGAGATCCCTTATACGGACTCCGGATGTAGACTAAGGGAATGCCAAGACGTCTTGTGGTGCCCCCGCACCTTCCCCTCGCCGACCTGGAGGCTCGCTACCGTAGGGCGCGCGATCCAGTGACGCGCTCCCACT
>JALYMD010000084.1 GCA_030773875.1 Chloroflexota bacterium
TCGGCAAGCCACTGCTCGTACCGCTCCCCCGTCCAGCCGCGCTCGATCCTCAGCATCCGGTGCACGTCGGCGCTGGTGAGGGTCCACACGATATCCGCCCCTTCGGCTACGGCGAGCCCCTCCCTAAGCGGCCCCTTGGCCGCTACCCAGCCCACCACCATCGTCATGTTGCGCAGTCGCTCTTCCTGGAGCCGCCGGTACAACTCAGCGACCTCGGCGTCCGCGGTCGCGGCGCCACGCATCGCGTCAAAGATCGGACCGGCCCGGTCGAGGATCTCGCGAATGCCGTGGGCCATCATTTCCAGCTGGCGGCGTTGATCGGGCTCGTCACGCATTTGCAACGGTTCCAGGCGCTCCAGCACCCCTACCGGCTGATCGTCGCCGCCGATGGCCAGGTCCATCAGGGCCGCGAGGATGGCGCGCTTGTTGCCGAAGGCGACATAGACCGTTTGGGCAGCGACTCCTGCCTCTTGGGCGATGGTCCCGATCGTCGTCGCGACGTAGCCGCGCTCGAGGAATAGGCGTCGGGCGGCCTCGAGGACGCGCATTCGCGTTTCCCGAGCCTGCTCCTGCCGGATCGGAGATGTGTAGCGACGTCCGCGCTTGACTTCGCTCGACATTGGTAATAGTGTTACTCCATTGGATTAAGTTCGAGTCTGTCGAAAGAGAGTGCCCCATGTCAACGCAAACGATCACCACAGCCATGGCAGAGCGGAATCGGGAGCTGTTTCGCCGGGTCGTCGAGGACGGCTTCAGCCAGGGCAACCTGGCGGTGATCGACGAACTGATTGCCCCCCATCATGATGAGCACCAGGCGGGAATGGGACCCGGGCCGGAAGGCGTCAAAAGTGCTATCGCCTATCTGCACTCGGTGTTCCCGGACTTCACGCTCATTATCGAGGACATGACCACCGACGGGGACAAGGTGTGGGCTCGCCTGAAGGCCAGAGGCACGCACCAAGGGCCCCACATGGGACACCCACCGACGGGCAGGCGCATCGAGATCGACGTGTTCGACATCTGCCGCTTTGAGGACGGGCAGATGGTCGAGCACTGGGGCGTTCCCGACCGGTTCACCCTGATCGAGCAGCTAGGTCTCCTCCCCGTCCCCAAGGCAGACGCCCGCTAAACCCCTTCGTCTCGTGGACGCGCCGAACGCCCGGACCAGTGCTCAGCTACCAGGACGGTCGGGTCGAGCCCAAGGCAGTGAAGGCTTCTCGAGAAACGAGTCAAGACAAGCCGCAGGTGACGGCTGCCCCAGTCGCTCCGTCACCCGCAGCGTTCCCACCACCTGCACCACGGAGACGACTCAGCGACCAATCTCACACGGCATCAGCCGGGCCTTCGCCACGTTCTCGTCGTGTTGCTCATCCCACCGGAGGCCGTCGCGGATTGCTCGCGGTCAGTAAAGGTTCCACTGCCAGACTCTGCTCGGGTACGAGGGACGCGATAAACGGAAGGTCGCGGAAGTGGCGCCGGAGGTTCAACCCACAGCCGACCAGGACCTCGTTAGGGGCCTCAAAGGCGGCGTAGCGGACGGGCACGTCCACCAGGCGCGCCGCGCGGCGGTCCAGTAGCGTGCAGACATCGAACGCCTCCACCCGCCGCCTTCGTAGCCACGCTTGCAGGTAGCGCAGGCTCAGCCCAGTGCTGACGACATCTTCCACCACGAGGACGCGGCGGCCCATCAGATCCAACTGCGGACACCGCCGTACCCGAACCCGGCGCACGCCCGAGAGGGTCCGGTACCGCGTCAGATCGACATGATCGGTCTCGACCGGCAGGCCCACCTCGCCCAACGCCGCGACCAACATCGATCTGAATGTTTCCGAGCCTTGCCCCGCCCCTAGCACCACGAGCGGCTCCCGTACCACACGGCCGCCAAACGCACTATGTTCCGTCGCCTCCCTCGCGATGACAGCGGCAAGCTCTCCGACCCGGCTCCGAATCTCCTCCTCGGTATGGAGCACCCGGCCGATCTGGCAGACGAGACCATCCTCTCCCGGGGCGCCCTCTCGTCGGTAGCAGGCGACGAGCCGGTGATAGTCCCGTCGGTAGAGCAACTTGATTCGAACGCCGGGATAGAGCTCCCGTAGCCTGCGGACTTTTCGATTCTTGCGGGTCACCAACCGCTGATGCATGGTGGTCAGCTCGACGTAGAGGCGCTGGTCGGGCAGGTAGAAGTCCGGGGTGAACATCTCCGCCGGCCGGCCATCCGGCGTCCAGGCCAGAGTGAAACTGGTCGGTTCGTAGGCCCACCGGATCCGGTAATAGGTAAGAATGCGCGAGAAATCCTGCTCAAATGGGTGCGCGAAGGGCTCGCCATCCTCCGGTAGACGCAACGCCTGCCTCAGGAGCGGCAACGGCGGTTGATGGACAGGTGCGCACTCGCACCATGACCCGTCGCTCGACCTACTCTGGACCCCGCCGCTGGATATGCCGATCGCCCCGCCATCAACAGGATCCGGTCTCATGCCCCCCCCGCGCCGGCCACGGCGCCCTGTGTCGGACTCTCACCGAAGCCACGGCGTCAGGCCAATCATCGTCACAACACGTTCGCGGGGGCGACTTCATTCTGGCACACACGCCCACATGCAACAACGGCCGAGAAGTCACAGTTCGAGCGAGAAGCCCGGCAACTGGAGATCGCTCACCAAGCAGCCCATTTCCTCAGGCACTACTCCTCGACCGTCATCTCCCCAGGGGTGAGGATCGAAAGGTGCGTGAAGTCTGTGCCAGGCTCTGCCCCGTGCCAGTGGCGCTCGCCAGCCGGCACCAGTACCACGTCGCCGGCCACCACCTGTAACTCTTCGCCATCGGTCGCGACAATGCCTCGTCCCTCGGTCACCACCAGCACCTGATCAGTCGTGTGGCGATGAGGCTTGTTCCTTGCACCGGCACGAAACGTCACAGCTGTGACCCGCAGCAGCGCCGCGTCCCCCTCGGCCACCAAATTCTGCCGCAGCACCTCTCCGACGAAAATCGGCGAGGTGTCGGGCACCGCGCTCTCCACGTCCTGGTGGATCCGCCGCATCACTCTCCTGCCTCCTCAGCTCAGCACTGGTCGCGAACCCCAAGGTCCGCTTCGCCCCCTGCGTCGCATGGTATCGTGAGTCTCAAGAACCGGAGGAGCCCATGCCGCCCAGCAACCCCGACCAGCGCCTCACCCCGGAAGAAGAGTCAATCGGCGACCCTGAGGATGAGGGGGACATTGACGATACCCTTCCCGCCGACCTCTGGTTCGATGTCTCTCCGAGCCATCCCCGGTCCCGCTTGCAACAGAACCAGGTCGGCCTACCTCCTGGATGAGGGTGCCAGGTAAACCGTCGACGAGAGGGTTATTGCGGCCCCTGCACCGTCGAGTGGGCTGGCCTGATCCCAAACCGGCTGCATATCAGCCACCACCGTATACTTCCCCCAGTCGGGCCCGCGTCGGCCAGTCGTACGTGGTGGGTGCTCGGGCGCCACGCCGGTCGCCACCCCAAGGGAGTAATCACACAGATGTCGGAGTCCTCTGCAGCGGGTGGAACCCAGTTCGACCTCGTCCTCCTCGGTGGGGGGACTGGTGGCTACGTTGCCGCGATCCGCGCCAAGCAACTCGGCCTCAACGTCGCCGTCGTCGAGGAGCTCAAGCTCGGCGGCACCTGTCTTCACCGGGGCTGCATTCCCACCAAGGCGATGCTCAAGTCCGCTGGCGTGCTCGACCAGGTCCGGGCCGCCAAGGAATTTGGGGTCAACATCGCCGGTGAAATCAGCTTTGACTATGAGACCGCTCTCGGCCGCTCCATGAAGGTCGTCGATGGTCAATACCGGGGCCTCCAGTATCTGTTTGACAAGAAACACAAGATCCCCGTCTTTATGGGTCGTGGCCGTCTGACCGGGCCTACCACCGTTGGCGTTACGCCGAACGACGGAAGCGCGCCCTTCAGCCTTCAGGCCCGTGACGTGATCATCAACACCGGCTCACGGCCGCGCCCGATCAAGGGTCTGCCCTACGATGGCGTACGAGTCATCAACTCTGACCACGCCGTAGTCCTGGAGCAGATGCCGAAGAGCTTCATCATTCGCGGCGGCGGTGCGACTGGGGTGGAGTGGGCTTCCGTCTATCACCGGTACGGCGCCAAGGTCACCCTGGTCGGCCGAATCGTGCCGCAGGAGGACCACGAGGTCTCGGAACACCTGACCCGCGCCTTCAACCGCTCGAAAATGGACCTGCTCCCTGACGCCCGCCCAAGTGCTGAAGACTTCGATGTGAAGAAGGACGGCGTTGTGATGCGGACCAAGGACGCCAAGGGCAAGGAGCGGGTCGTCGAGGCCGAGGTCCTCCTCGTCGCCATCGGCCGCCAGGGCAACATCGAAGACATCGGTCTGAAAGAGGCGGGCATTCGGACCGAGGGAGAGTACATCCCTGTTGATGCGATGCAGCAGACCAACGTTCCCCACGTCTACGCAATTGGCGATGTCAATGGCCAGCAGCTCCTGGCCCACACCGCCATGCACCAGGGGATCATTGCAGTCGAGCACATCTGCGGAATGGATCCCTTCCCACTCGACATTCTCAACTCCCCCTCCTGCACCTACTGTGAGCCGGAGATCGGCAGCGTTGGGCTCACGGAGCGCGAAGCGACGAAACTGGGCCACGAGGTGAAGGTCGGACGCTTCCCGATGCGACCGAATGCCAAGGCGGTGATCGAGGGGCACGCGGACGGCTTCACCAAGATGGTCGCCGACGCCGAGACGGACGATCTTCTCGGGGTCCACATCATCGGTCCCCACGCGACCGAGCTGATTGCGGAGGCCGCCCTCGGCCGCCTCCTCCAGAGCACGCCTCAGGAGATTGCACTCAACGTCCACCCCCACCCGACGGTCTCTGAGGTCCTCGGCGAAGCCGCCCACGACCTCCTCGGCCACGCGATCCATATC
>JALYMD010000085.1 GCA_030773875.1 Chloroflexota bacterium
CACCGGACGGCCGCATCGTCCAATTCGGGGAGGGTGGACTGGTCCACCAGGGCGGACTGGAGGCGGCCCGGAGCGCGTTCGCCCGCGTCTTCGAGGGACAGCCCGGGGTCGCCATGGAAGCGCGCGACGTCGTGGTCTCTGGGGACCGCGCCGCCTGCGTGTTCGCGGTCCGCGACACAACCGCCTCTATCGACGACGGGCCGGCGGCGATCCTTGCGCCGGCATTTCTCACCGTTCGCGACGGCCGCCTGGTGGAGTTCGTCTCCTACAACCTCCACGTCCCCGCAAGTCAGGTCTAAACGGGCCTGAGCGCGACGCGGGAGCGGGTCCGGCTTGGCCGCGCCGCCCAAGCGCGCGCCGCTGGCCGTCCTTAGCCTGTCCTCAGCGGACGACGAGGCATCCCTACGATGCCGATGGATCACTCGGTAGGGGGAGCCTTGTCGCCGTCGAGCGCGAGGAGTGCTGGGTTGAAGAAGAGCGAGGCGGTGGGCACCAGATAGCAGGCGGCGATTGCTACCAGCACGCCTGCCAACCCGATCGCGGCGATGAGTGAACCGGCGAGCAGCATCCCAAGCGGCGTCGCGGCGAGGGCCATCGCCATCACCGTTCCGATTACCCGGCCTCGGAGTTCGGCCGGTACCCGTTCCTGGAGCACCGTCATCGCGAGGGGGTTGATGCCACCGCCGGCCAAACCGGCGACGCCGAGCGCTGCCATCGCGACCGCCAGTCCCGGCAGCGTCGCCAGGATCCACATCGGCAAGCCAAGAAGGGCGAACCCGCCGATCAGCGCTGGCCGGCGCGGGAGGCGATGACCGATGGCTCCTTAGGTGGTCGATCCCACCAGACCCCCAAGGCCGAAACCTGCCAGCATCAGGCCAAGGTGACGTGCCGAGCCAAACTCCCGATTCGCGTAGACCGGGAGCACCACGGCGAAGAGCGGCGCGAGCAGGAGATTGACGACTGTTGCGGTCAGCACGATGGCGCGCAACAGCCGATCGGTCCAGAGGCAACGCCACCCTTCTCGCACGTCGTCCAGATATCTTCCCGCGGGCGTGCGTTTTCCCACTGACCTCGGTACCGCGATGGCGACGAGCAGCGCCGAGACGGCAAAGCTCGCCGCGCCTAGCCAGAGCACGTTGCTGGTCCCCATCAGGACGATAAGGAGGCCAGCCAGCGGAGGGCCGAGCAAGCTCGCTAGCCCTTGGATCGTCTGGGAGATCGCGTTCGTCTACTCCAGCCGCATCCCCGCTGGCTCCGCAACCTCTGGTGGGAGGGCCATCCGCGCCGTGTTGCCGGGGGAGTCGAAGAGGGCTCCAAGAAAGACGGGGGCGAGCAGCGGCAGGAAGCCGAGCCCGACCGTGTGGTAGAGGAGGGGGACCATCGCCATGGTGATTCCGTTGAGCAGATCGCAGGCGATGCTCATCCGGCGGCTGCCGGCGCGATCGACGACCGCACCTCCCAAAAAGGACGCGAGCGCGGTTGGCAGGAGGGCTGCGGCCGCGACAAGCCCCGTCCTCGTGGCACTCCCGCTCGTCTGAAGGGCGAACCAAGGGACCGCCAGCGCGGCGAGTTGGTTGCCGATCTGGGAGATGGCCATCCCTCCCAGCAGCGCGTAGGCCGGCGCGTGGCGAGGGGTTCCTCCCGGTGTCACGATGATGTTCAGCCCATCCTCATCAGCGTGCCGCGGACTCTGGCATGCTCAGTGGGCCTGAATCCCCATCATCCCAGGATAAGAGGCCAGGATGATCGCCGCGTCACCGGCTGGTCCAGGAAGCCGGACGTGATGATCGGTGCCAGGGACCAATCATGCATGCCCGGCCGGCGTGGCTGCTTCGTCGCTCCCGCGTGACGGTTCCGTGACAGGACAGCAAAAGCACCGTCACATCCGACCCCTACCCTCGTTCTATCGACACGGGACCCGCGTCCCGGCTGGGGCAGCGAAGCCCGAACGGGACAACTCCGGGACGAGCCGGAGGAAAGAGGTAGGAGTTCGATCATGGCCCTCACGGCACGTCACGCAACGATTCCCTCGCTTCCGGCCGTCGCGTTCCGCGCTCCGCGGTTCACCCACCTCCGGGCAGGCATCATCTCGGCGCTGGTCTTTCTGATCGCTCTCGTGGATGCCCTGCTTCACCCGACCACGGGGTTCGACCTGTGGGCGATCAAGGCAATCCAAGGGATCAACGCCCCGGGGCTTCCCACCTTCGTCGACCGAGTCAACACCCTGACCGGGTCGGACGGCGCGGTCGCCGTCTGGGCAGGCACCTTGCTGCTCTTCCTCGCCATTCGTTGGTGGGTGCCCGCACTCGGCCTGCTAACCTTGCCGGCCGGCGGCGTCATCAACTACGTCATCGGCGAGTACGTGGTGTCCCGCACCCGTCCCGGTCTGCCCGAGTTGGAACGCGCCACCCCCTGGGTCAATGAGCGCTCCTTCCCGAGCGGCCACGTGATGGGCGCCATCATGTTCTACGGCTTCCTGTTCGTCGTCGCCCGTCGCATTCGCTATCCGGGCCTGCGCCTAGCGGTCCAGGGATTCAGCGCCGGCACCATCGTTGCCGTCGGGTTCGCTCGCGTCTGGCACGGTGCCCACTGGCTGACGGACGTCATCGGCGCCTACGCCCTCGGCGGCCTGCTGCTGGCCGGGTTGCTCGCGGTCTACACCCGCCTCGACGCGGCCGTCGGCGACCTGCCTCTGATCCGTGCCGCGAGCCTTCCGCACGACGAGAGCCGGCCGCACGCCCACGCGCTGACCAGCCTGGTGCTCTTCGAAGGCGAGACGGTCGCCAAGGTCTACGCGCCTGGCCTCCTGCCCCGGGCAATCTACTGGCTCGCGTTTCAGGCTCCCTTCCCCTACGTCGCCAACCGGGCTGGGCTGGCCGCCGCGATCCACCGCCGCAACCTGGCCGGCCTGCTCGCGGAATACTGGTACGGCGAAACCCGCGTCGCCCGCGCCCTCGGGATCGAACACATCGACGGCCGCTTGGCGCTGCGGAGCGAGTTCGTCGCGGGACACGAGCCGGTCGATCGCGCCGCCGCGAGGGCCTTCCTGACCGATCTGCGGGGCCGGTTCGACGAAGCCGGGTTGCCGACCTGGCAGATCGACCCCCGCCAGCCACGAGCAATCGACAACGTGCTGGAGACGGCAGACGGAACCTACCGCATCGTGGATCTGGAATCCGGTCTGGTGTCGCCGCTCGCTTCCCGACGAACCTGGGGCCGCGCCCTTCACCGGGGACTGGTGCCCTTCTACGACGAGGTCTTCTTCGACGTGACCCGCGCCTACGTCGCGCAGGAGGAGCCACACATGCGCGCTACGCTGGGCGACGCCCGGTTTGCCGATCTCGTTGCCACTCTCGATGCCGCCGAGCGCGAGACCGCGCGCTGGCAGGCGCAGGAGCCGCGTCTCTGGAGTCGCCTCCTGCGCGGACTGATGACCGGCTTCGGCGTCAAGACGTGGAAGCGTCGCGTCCGAGCCCGCGTGGCAGGCAGCCACGAATGGGGACTCGCCTGGATGGATCGCGCGGTGGCGACCTGGGAGACCGAGGGCCGGATC
>JALYMD010000086.1 GCA_030773875.1 Chloroflexota bacterium
GCCGTCGGCTACGGACGATCGGCCGCCCGATTCGAGAGAAGCGGGCGGCACGGGCGACCGAAGACACACCAAGCACTGATGGCTGCCGGCGCATCGCCGGCAGCTCGCCCGGAGGAACGATGTCGAACCTGAACCCAATGGACTTCGTGGATGCCCCGGCTCGTCCCCCCGCGGGTGCCCTCGGCGGCTTTGCTGGCAGCCTGCCCCGCGGCGATGCCTTCGGCGGGGGCGGCGGGTACTCCCGCGGCGACCGGCAGGATCGCAGCCGCGTTCTGGACGTCAACAACTTCGACGCTATTCGGATCAGCCTCGCCTCGCCGGAGGCGATTCGCGGTTGGTCGTACGGCGAGGTGACCAAGCCCGAGACCATTAACTACCGCACGCTCAAGCCGGAGCACGGCGGACTCTTCTGCGAGCGCATCTTCGGACCAACCAAGGACTGGGAGTGCTACTGCGGCAAGTACAAGCGGATCCGTCACGCGGGCACCGTCTGCGACAAGTGCGGCGTGGAAGTCACTCGATCCAAGGTTCGCCGCGAGCGGATGGGGCACATTGAACTCGCGGCGCCAGTCACCCACATCTGGTACGTGAAGGGCACCCCAAGCCGGCTCGGGCTGCTGCTCGATATCTCCCCCCGCAATCTGGAGCGGGTGCTTTACTTCGCGTCCTACCTTGTGACTCACGTCGACGAGGAAGCGAAGCAGGCCGCGATCGACGAGATCAATGAGCTACACGAGGGCACCGTTGAAGAGCTGCGCACCGAGATCCAGCACGAGCTGGACACCATCGACGAGCGGCTCGGGCTTGACGTCGGCAACCTGAACGAGGGTGAGCGGAACCTCGCCAGCTCCACCGACGTGCGCCGGCAGGCCGAACTGGGCGTGCTTCAGACGGAGTATGACGAGCTGCTCGCTCGCCTGACCCCGCTCAAGGGGCAGGCGGCGCCGGAGACGGTCGCTTTCCGCGGGCGCTTGATCGTCGAGCACGATGAGGCAGTCAACGACGATCGGCTCCAGCTCCTTTCCGACATCTACGGCGAGGAAGTCGAGAAGATCGAGGGCGAGGCGACGCAATCGACGTCCGGCGCCGGGGCCATGGCGGGCGCCGAGCGGGACCAGCTCACCTATGAGGCGGATGAGCGCAAGAAGAAGCTCACTGACCGCCTGGCCGAGCAGTTGCGCGAGGCCGAGAAGGAGCGCGACGAGACCATCAAGCAGATCGCCGACCTCAAGGAGCTGCAGATCCTGACAGAGACGCAGTACCGCGAGTTGCAGGAGACCATCCCGAGCGGCGTCTTCACCGCCGCGATGGGTGCGGAGGCGGTCTACGACTACGTCTCGAAGCGGGTCGACCTGGACGCGCTGGCGCTTGAGCTGCGCAACGAGATGCAGGCGACGTCCGACGTCAAGCGGAAGAAGGCCGCCAAGCGGCTGCGCGTCGTCGATGCGTTGCGCAAGAGCGGAAACAAGCCGTCCTGGATGATCTTCACGGCGCTGCCAGTCATTCCGCCCGAACTGCGCCCGATGGTGCAACTGGACGGTGGTCGCTTCGCGACCTCCGACTTGAACGACCTCTACCGTCGCGTCATCAACCGCAACAACCGTCTCAAGCGCCTGCTGGAACTGGGGGCGCCCGACATCATCGTCCGCAACGAGAAGCGAATGTTGCAGGAGGCAGTCGACGCGCTGATCGACAACGGTCGCCGCGGCCGCGTCGTCTCCGGCTCGGGTAAGCACAAGCTCAAGAGCCTGTCGGACATGCTCAAAGGCAAGCAGGGTCGGTTCCGCCAGAACCTGCTCGGCAAGCGGGTGGACTACTCCGGCCGCTCGGTGATCGTGGTTGGTCCGGACCTCGCGCTCGACGAGTGCGGCGTGCCGAAGCGGATGGCGCTGGAACTCTTCAAGCCGTTCGTGATGCGGCGGCTGGTGGATGAACAGCACGCCCACAACATCAAGGCCGCGAAGCGGCTGGTCGAGCGGGTGGACCCCCGTGTCTGGGACGTGCTGGAGAAGGTGATCCAGGACTATGTGGTGCTCCTCAACCGGGCCCCGACCCTGCACCGTCTCGGAATCCAGGCGTTCCGGGTTCGCTTGATCGAGGGCTCGGCGATCCAAATTCACCCGCTGGTCTGCTCGGCGTTCAACGCCGATTTCGACGGGGACCAGATGGCCGTCCACGTGCCGCTCTCCAAGGCGGCGCAGGAAGAGGCACGGGCGCGGATGCTTTCGGTCCGCAACCTGCTCTCGCCCTCGAACGGCGATCCGATCGTCTCCCCGACGCAGGACATTGTGCTCGGCTGCTACTACATGACCAGCGAGCGCAATTTCGACGAGGACCTGGCCAACGGCACCGTGCCACGTGGCTGGGGCAAGATCTTCTCCTCGCTTGAGGAGGTCAAGATCGCGTACGACTGTGGTGCGATCGATGTTCAGGCCGCGATCACGGTCTACACCGACCGCTACGGTGACGGCACGCAGAAGATCGAGACGACGGTCGGACGGGCGCTCTTCAACCTCGCCCTGCCGCCGAGCATCGGCAAGTTCTACAACGCGACCATGGGGCGCAAGCAGCTCCGGGGTGTGGTGGCGGACTGCTACCGCTTGTTCAAGGACCCGCAGGAGACGGCGCTCGTCGTCAACCAGATCAAGAAGGTTGGCTTCGAGTTCTCCACTCGGGGCGGAATGAGCATCGCGGTTGATGACGTGGTGATGTCGGAGACCAAGGGCGAGCTGTTGCGGGCCGCAGACGAGCGGGCCGAGACGATCGAGAAGCAGTTCCGGCGCGGCTTGGTGACCGAGGACGAGCGCCTGCGCGAGTTGGAGGTGATCTGGAACACCGCCCGCGACACGCTGGCCGACGATGTCGAGGCCAAGCTGAAGGGGCAGAACTCCGTCTACATGATGGCGGACTCCGGCGCTAAGGGAAACATGAACCAGATCAGCCAGATGGCTGGGATGCGGGGTCTGGTGTTGGATCCCGAGGGCCGGATCATCGACATCCCGATCCGCTCTAACTTCCGCGAAGGCCTGACGGTGTTGGAGTACTTCCTCTCCACCCACGGCGCCCGGAAGGGCCTCGCGGACACCGCTCTGCGGACGGCGGACTCCGGCTACCTGACCCGGCGTCTCTGTGATGTCGCCCAGGACGTGATCGTCACGATCGAGGACTGCGGCACCAAGCAGGGGATGTGGGCCGAGCGTCGGGACGCCTCCGGGAAGGCGATGTCCGAGGACGAGTTCCGGGCTCGGATCACCGGCCGGATCGTCGCTTCGCCCGTGATCGATGCGGCGACAGGTGAGGTGCTGGTCGACGCCGGTGAGGAGCTCTCCGATCGGCTCCCACAGCCGGATGGGACCGTGCGGGATCTGGTGGCAGATGTGATCGCGGCCGACGTGGAGAAGATCTACGTCCGGTCGGCGATGGCCTGCGAGGCCACGCACGGTATCTGCCAGAAGTGCTACGGGCGCGATTTGGCCAGCGGCGAGCTGGTCGAGAAGGGCGAGGCCGTCGGGATCATCGCGGCCCAGTCCATCGGCGAGCCCGGCACCCAGCTGACGATGCGGACGTTCCACACCGGCGGTGTGGCCCGGGCAGACATCACGACGGGTCTCCCCCGTGTTGAGGAGCTGTTCGAGGCTCGCGTGCCGAAGGGTGCGGCGTTGCTCGCTGACAAGGAAGGTGTTGTCTCGATCGAGCAGCGGGACGAGGGCCGGTTCCTGGTCATCACGAGCCAGGAGCAGGATTCTCGGACCTATCGCCTCGATCAAGGGTGGGTGCCTTCGCTGGCTCCCGGAGCGCTCGTCGTTAAGGATAAGACCGTCATTGCGACCGGCCCGGAGGACGAGAAGCTCTATTCCGAGTTAGACGGGACATTCTTCCTCGATGGCCGCACGATCTACGTGCGCAACGAGCGCGAAGAGCGGGACGAGCAGCCAGTTCCGGTCGTCTACCAGATCCTGGTCGAGGATGGCGCCACCGTCTACCCGGGCCAGGAACTGACCGACGGCGCCAAGGACCCGCAGCAGATCCTGATCACTCAAGGTCGCGATGCCGTCCAGCGCTACATCATCGACGAGGTGCAGAAGGTCTACCGCTCTCAGGGCGTGAACACCAACGACAAGCACATCGAGGTGATGTGCCGGCAGATGCTCCGCAAGGTCAGCATCGAGTACCCCGGCGACAGCGATTATCTGGAAGGGGAGCGGATCGACCGCTTCGAGTTCAATCAGATCAACGAGGAGATTCTGGCCGAGGGCGGCGAGCCGGCGACCGCGATGCCGGTGCTGCTCGGGATCACCAAGGCGTCGCTGGAGACGGATTCGTTCCTCTCTGCCGCCTCCTTCCAGGAGACCACGCGGGTGCTGACCGAAGCCGCCATCAACGGTAAGGTGGACCACCTGCGTGGTTTGAAGGAAAACGTGATCATCGGCAAGTTGATCCCGGCCGGCTCCGGCTTCGGCGTCGTGCCGGGGCTGGAGACGCTCACGCACCTGGACCAGGTCATGCTGGCCGGCATGGCGTCGGACGGGGACGGAGGCACTGCTGTCGAGCCGGCCTCCGACGAGGATTTGGCGGAGCTGATGGCACAGGGCCTCGTGCCCGGCGGCAGCCCCACGATCGAGGGTGCGGACCTCGACGACAACGAGGAGCCGCTCGCCCTGTCTGGCCTCGAGCTTGATGGGGACGAGCCCGACGGCTCCGCGGACGACGAGGACGCGTAGGGCGACGCATTCACAGACATCCGGCGGCGGGGGCGGGCATGGCCTCCCCCCGCCGCCCGTCGCCAAGCCAACGGTACGTTCACGAACTCGACAATGACCTCTCACGCGCCGTGCCGGCGGCCAATCCGCGGTACGACAACACCGACGACCGTAGGTTGACGGAACGGCACGAAACGCGTAGAATTCTCCCTTGTGTCCGCCGCAGGGCGGTCGCGACGGTGAGGTCGTGGAGCTCGGCCAAACGGAGGCCGAGCAATGAAACCTCACGAGACGGGTGGCGCCGCAGCTGCCTCAGACGACTTGTCGATCTGAAGCAGAGCACGGTGAGATTGAGCCTCCCGTCCGGCTAGGAGCTTTTCGTGCCGACCATCAATCAGTTGGTTCGTAAGGGCCGCAAGAGCGTCAAGAAGAAGACGAAGGCGCCCGCTCTGGGCTTCACCAACAGCGCCGTCGGCCGGTATGCCGGTCAACTGCGCCGCGGCACGAATTCGCCGCAGAAGCGCGGGGTGTGCACCCAAGTCAAGACGATGACGCCCAAGAAGCCCAACTCGGCACTGCGCAAGATTGCCCGCGTGCGCCTGACTAACCAGTTAGAGGTCACGGCGTACATTCCGGGCGAAGGGCATAACCTCCAGGAGCACTCGGTGGTGCTGGTTCGTGGCGGTCGGGTGAAAGATCTCCCGGGCGTGCGTTACCACATCGTGCGGGGCACCTTGGACGCCCGCGGTGTAGAAAACCGCAAGCAAGCGCGGTCCAAGTACGGAACCAAGGCGCCGAAGAAGAGTTAGCGCCCAGTGTTGGCCCAAGAGAGCCAACGCCGGGCGTGCAGGGCGCCTCCCGCTTCGGCGGAACTGAGCGAGTACGTGACGAAAAGCGGCCCGACGTCTCTTAAGGGCGTTGACCGCTTTTTCGTGTGTCCGCTCAACCGCCGATGCTCTGCCTTGGCAGAGCTGGGGAAGCGCAGCAAGAGGTCAAACGCGCTGGCCACGGGGCCGGCGAAGGTTTGGAGCAGGGGACGAGACGGAGGCGAACGGAGCAATGCCGAGACGAGCCAAGATCCAGCGTCGTGTGCCGCCGCCGGATGCGAAGTACAACAGCGAGCTGGTGTCGCGCTTCATTAACAAGATCATGGAGCGGGGCAAGAAGGGCTTGGCGGAGCGGATCATGTACGGGGCTCTGGAGACGATCCAGGACCGGACCGGTCGCGCCCCGCTCGAGGTCTTCGAGCAGGCCGTCTACAACGCTACCCCTGTCTTGGAGGTGAAGCCTCGACGGGTCGGCGGGGCTACCTATCAGGTCCCCGTCCAGATCGAGGGACAACGCCGTCAGTCGCTGGCAATTCGCTGGCTGCTGACCTCGGCTCGCAATCGGAACGGCAAGTCGATGCAGGAGAAGCTCGCTAACGAGCTGCTCGACGCGTTCAACGGCACCGGGGCCACGATCAAACGGCGCGAGGACACCCACCGTATGGCGGAGGCAAACAAGGCCTTCTCCCACTACCGATTCTAAGTCCGGTCGTCAGCGATCAGCGGTTCGCCATCAGCTTGCGATCGCTGCCAACGAATTGACCATCTGCACCACAGAAGCTGAGCGCTGAAAGCTGACGGCTGACGGCTTCGAAAGGGAACACCACCGCACATGAGTACCGGGACCGCAACCAAGCCCAGCATCGACCAGGTCCAGACGATCCTGGCGCGCACGCGCAACATCGGGATCATTGCGCATATCGACGCCGGCAAGACCACGACCACCGAGCGGATCCTCTTTTATACCGGGCGTGTTCACCGGCCGGGCGAGGTTCACGAGGGCGCCGCGACCATGGACTGGATGGTCCAGGAGCGCGAGCGCGGTATCACCATCACCTCGGCGGCCACGACCTGCACCTGGAAGGACCACCGGATCAACATCATTGACACGCCCGGTCACGTCGACTTCACGGTCGAGGTCGAGCGCTCTCTGCGTGTCCTCGACGGTGGTGTTGTTGTGTTCGACGCCGTTGCCGGTGTCGAGCCCCAGTCGGAGACCGTTTGGCGCCAGGCTGACAAGTACAACGTGCCCCGGTTCTGCTTTGTCAACAAGATGGACCGCACCGGCGCGTCGTTCCAGCGCACGCTGGACATGATCGTCGACCGCCTCAAGGCGAAGCCGGTTCCGGTGCAGCTACCGATCGGCGCTGAGTCCAACTTCCTGGGCGTGATCGACCTGATCGACAACTGCGCCTACATCTATCACGACGAGCTAGGCCAAAACATCGAGCGAACCGAGGTTCCGGCGGCGATGGCCGAGGAGGTCGAGGCAGCGCGGCGCAATATCGTCGAGCTGATCGCCGAGACCGACGAAGAGCTGATGCTTCGCTACCTCGACGACGAGGAGCTGAGCGCGGACGAGCTTCGGGCTGGTCTGCGGACGGCGACCCTGAACAGCTCGCTGGTTCCCGTGCTTTGCGGCAGCGCTCTTAAGAACAAAGGCGTCCAGCTCATGCTCGACGCGATCCTGCACTATCTGCCGTCGCCGCTGGATGTCAAGCCGGTCACCGGCATTGACCCGAAGACGGGCGACGAGGTCATCCGGAGCGTCGATCCAGGCCAGCCCTTCTCCGCCCTGGCGTTCAAGATTCAGGCGGACCCTCACGTCGGCAAGCTCTGCTACATCCGGGTCTACTCCGGCAAGTTGGATGCGGGCAGCTACGCGCTCAATTCCACCAAGGGTGACCGGGAGCGAGTGGGACGGCTGCTCCAGATGCACGCCAACCACCGCGAGGAGTTGACGTCGGTCACCGCTGGAGACATCTGCGCCATCATTGGTCTCAAGAGCACCTTCACTGGCGACACGCTCTGTGATCCGGCGAATCCGGTCATCCTGGAGTCGATCACCTTCCCCGAGCCGGTCATCTCCGTGTCGATTGAACCAAAGACGCGTGCTGACCAGGACAAGATGGGCGCCGCGCTGGTTCGTCTGGCCGAGGAGGATCCGACGTTCCGGATGCGAACCAACGAGGAGACCGGCCAGACCGTCATCGACGGGATGGGCGAGTTGCACCTTGACGTGATCGTCGACCGGATGATGCGGGAGTTCCGGGTCGACGCCAACGTCGGCCGCCCGCAGGTGGCCTACAAGGAGACGATTACCGTTCCGGTCAAGGCCGAGGGGCGCCACGTCCGCCAGTCCGGTGGTAAGGGCCAGTATGGCCACGCCATCGTGGAGTTCACACCGCAGGAGCGCGGCGTGGGCTATCAGTTCGAGGACAAGATCGTCGGCGGCGCGATTCCGAAGGAATTCATCAGCCCCATCGACGCCGGGATCCGCGAGGCGATGTTGACGGGTGGCCAGGCCGGCTTCCCGGTGGTCGATCTCAAAGCGACCCTCATCGACGGCTCGTTCCACGATGTTGACTCCTCCGAAATGGCGTTCAAGATCGCCGGCTCGCTGGCCCTCAAGGACGCGATCCGGAAGGGCCGCTCCGTGATCCTGGAGCCAATCATGGAGGTCGAGGCGGTCACGCCTGACGAGTTCATGGGCGACGTGATCGGTGACCTGAACTCCCGCCGTGGTCAAATTCAGGGCATGGAGGAGCGCTCCGGCGCTCAGGTCGTGCGTGCCTACGTGCCGCTGGCGACCATGTTCGGGTATGCGACGGTGCTGCGGTCGATGACCCAAGGCCGGGCGACCTTCTCAATGCAGTTCGACCACTACGCGCCGCTGCCGCCGAACCTGGCCGAGGAGTTCCTGGCCAAGGCGCGGCGCGACTAACTCGTTGGCCTGTCGCGACGGCCCCGGATGCTGCCGGGGTCGTCGCCTTGATGTTGAGGTTAGGGGCGCGGCCGGGCCGCGCGAGCGAGACTGGTAGAGGGGGAAGACGTGGCGAAGCAGAAGTTTGAGCGGACGAAGCCGCACTTGAACGTGGGGACGATCGGGCACGTCGACCACGGGAAGACGACGCTGACGGCGGCGATCACCAAGACGTTGTCGTTGCGGGGGGCGGCGAGTTTCCGGGACTTTGCCAGCATCGACAATGCGCCGGAGGAGCGGGAGCGGGGCATCACCATCGCCATCGCCCACGTCGAGTACGAGACGGAAGGGCGCCACTACGCCCACGTCGACTGCCCGGGACACGCCGACTACATCAAGAACATGATCACCGGCGCCGCTCAGATGGACGGGGCGATCCTGGTGGTCAGCGCCCCGGACGGCCCGATGCCCCAGACCCGGGAGCACATCCTGCTGGCCCGCCAGGTCGAGGTCCCGAGCATGGTGGTCTTCCTGAACAAGGTGGACGCCATGGATGACGAGGAACTGTTGGAGCTGGTGGAGCTGGAGGTGCGGGAGTTGCTCTCCTCCTACGGCTTCCCGGGCGACGAGGTGCCGGTGGTGCGGGGCTCGGCCCTGGCCGCCCTCTCCAGCACCAGCACCGACCCCACCGCCCCGGAGTACGCCCCGATCCTGGAGCTGATGCGGGCGGTGGATGACTACATCCCGACCCCGGAGCGAGCGGTGGACCGGCCCTTCCTGATGCCGATCGAGGACGTCTTCTGGATCAAGGGCCGGGGCACGGTGGTGACCGGGCGGGTCGAGCGAGGCCGGGTCAAGGCGGGCGAGGAGATCGAGATCGTCGGGATGGGCCAGCGCCGCAAGGTGGTGGTGACCGGGGTCGAGATGTTCCAGAAGACCTTGGACGAGGGGGTGGCCGGGGACAACGTCGGCTGCTTGTTGCGGGGGGTGGAGCGGACCGAGGTGGAGCGGGGGCAGGTGCTCTCCAAGCCCGGCAGCATCAACCCGCACACCGAGTTCCAGGCCGAGGTCTATGTGTTAGCGAAGGAGGAGGGGGGCCGGCACACGCCCTTCTTCCCGGGGTACCGGCCGCAGTTCTACATCCGGACCACGGATGTGACCGGGAGCATCATCTTGCCGGAAGGAACGGAGATGGTGATGCCGGGGGACAACGTGCAGATGGGGGTGGAGTTGATCACCCCGGTGGCGATCGAGGAAGGGTTGCGGTTTGCGATCCGGGAAGGCGGCCGCACCGTTGGCGCTGGCGTCGTCACCGCCATCACGAAGTAACGCCTACGGACGTCATCTGCGAGCGGTTAACGCTCGCGCATCCAGCGAACTGAAGGCACGAAGGGGAGAGGTTCATGGTCGCGCGTAAGCCGAGTCAGAAAATCCGGATCCGCCTGAAGGCGTACGACCACAAGATCCTCGACCAGTCGGCCGGGAAGATCGTGGAGACGGCCGAATCGACGGGTGCGAAGGTCGCTGGTCCGATCCCGCTGCCGACGCGGATCGAAAAGTTCAGCGTGATCCGGTCGCCATTCATTGACAAGGATTCCCAGGAGCAGTTCGAGATCCGCACGCACAAGCGGCTGATCGACGTCCTGGAGCCAAGTGGAAATACGATCCGCGCCTTGATGCGGCTGAATTTGCCGGCGGGCGTGGATATCGAGATCAAGCTGTAATGGGGATGCCTGACCTCGGCTGCTCGACGGCGTTCGGCGCCCGGGGTCAGGAGACCCATCACGCTCTGTAGGCGGCGGTGGCGTGAGAGCTGCCGGCGCGTCCTGAAGAACCAGGAGAGAGCCAATGATTCAGGGATTGGTCGGGCGAAAGCTCGGCATGACACAAATCTTCGACGAGACGGGCCTGGTGCATCCGGTGACGATCATCGAGACCGGACCTTGTGTCGTGACCCAAATTCGGACGCCGGAGAAGGACGGCTACGAGGCCGTCCAAATCGGCTTCGGGCTCGACAAGCGCCTCAACAAGCCGGAGCAGGGCCACCGCAAGGCGAGCGGGTTCATGTCCCGCACCCTGCGAGAGGTCAAGGCCGACAACGTCGGCGACTTCACCGTTGGACAGGTGATCACGGCGGACACCTTCGCCGAGGGCGAGTTGGTGGACGTCACTGGCACTTCAGAGGGGCGCGGCTTCCAGGGTGGCGTCAAGCGGCACGGCTTCCAGGGTGGCCCGAAGACGCACGGTCAGTCTGACCGGCTCCGGGCGCCCGGCTCGATCGGTTCCAGCGCCACCCCCGGACGGGTCTTCAAGGGTCTCCGGATGGCGGGGCACATGGGCCACGAGCGGGTCACGGTCCAGAACCTCAAGGTTCTGCGCGTAGACATCGAGCGGAACCTGCTCCTCGTGGAAGGATCGGTGCCCGGCCCGATCAAGGGCGAGGTGTTGATCCGGCGGGCCGTCAAGGGTCAGGACAAGAAGAAGAAGTAAGGCTGGCCCGACGGTGTGCATGGGTGAGTCTGGAAGCGACGGAGCACGATGATGCAGGTAGATGTCTACGATATCGCGGGCCAGGTAGTGGCGCAGGCCAATCTCGATGAGACGGTCTGGGGCATTGAGCCCCACATTTCGGTCATGCACCAGGCGCTGCTGCGACAGCAGGCCAACGCCCGGAAGGGAACCCACAACACGCTGACCCGCGGCGAAGTGTCCGGCGGTGGCCGGAAGCCGTGGCGTCAGAAGGGCACGGGCCGGGCGCGCCAGGGGTCCATCCGAGCCCCTCAGTGGAAGGGCGGCGGTGTCGTTTGGGGTCCGCACCCGCGCTCCTACGAGCAGGATATGCCTCGCCAGATGCGGCGCCTGGCAATCCGATCTGTCCTCTCGGCGAAGCTGCGTGACGATCGGTTGACGGTGGTTCAGGGCCTGACGACGATCGAGCCAAAGACGAAGAGCATGAAGAGCATGCTCGCCGCGCTGCCGGCCTCCCGCTCGGTGCTGATTGTGGTCCCAGACAAGGCGTCTGCCGATGCGGTCTACAAGGCGGCCGGGAACCTGTCCGATGTCGAGGTGATCACCGCCGCGATGGTGAACGTGCGGGACGGCCTGAAGTACGACCGGATGGTCGTCATGCAAGAAGCCATCCCGGTGATCGAGGGGCTGTGGGCGCTGCCGGAGGAGAAGCGGACGCCGGGCCCATTCAAGCTCGCGCGGTTGGCTCGCCTGGCCGCTAATCAGCAGCGGGTTGTGCCCGCTGCACCGGTCCAGGAGGCCTAGCATGAGCGGTTTGCGCGTCGAAGACATCATCCGCCGCCCGCTGATCACGGAGAAGAACACCGACCTCATGACGCAGAACCAGTACGCGTTCGAGGTCCTGCCGGAGGCGAACAAGATCCAGATCAAGGAGGCCGTTGAGAAGACGTTCTCCGTCACCGTGAAGGCCGTCAACACGCTGAACGTTAAGCCGAAGGCCCGGGCGCGGGGGCTGCGACGAGGCCGCGGCCGCATCGAAGGACAGGAGCGGGGCTGGAAGAAGGCGTACGTGACGCTGGAGCCAGGCCAGACGATCGATCTGTTCGATCAGATCTAGGGCGAGGGGAGGAGCAGCATGCCTATTCGCAAGTACAAGCCGACCTCGCCGGGCCGCCGCTCGATGAGCGTCAGCACCTTTGAGGAGATCACCAAGAAGCGGCCGGAGAAGGCCCTGATCGAGCCGCTGAAGAAGACCGCCGGGCGCAACAACCATGGCCGCATCAC
>JALYMD010000087.1 GCA_030773875.1 Chloroflexota bacterium
CGCCGTCGAGTTGGTCGAGGACCGCTCCCACGGCATGCACCGGACCGAGGTTCGCTGCGCCCGCTGCCACTCCCACCTCGGCCACGACTTCGACGACGGTCCGCGCGACGCCGGGGGCAAGCGCTTCTGCATGAACAGCCTCGCCCTCGCCCTGTCGACGCGGTAACACCTTGGTGGCGGAGGCAGAGTTACTCGACCTGCGATCCTATGACGTCGCGTTCTGTGACGGCCGCGATCCCGCCGGGTACACCGGCGACACGCGGACGGTCATTGACAAGGTGGCCCCTACGTCACCGTGGCTGCGGCTCTTGGGCGCGGTGGACGGGTACTCGGTACCTTCGTCGGGCAGCGTCTAGCGATCTACCCGGCAGGGTTCAGCACCACCTGCCTGGCGCGGGCGGCCGTTGAACCTGAGCTTAAGGAGCGGGCGGTCGCGATCCTGCAGCGCCTCAGCTACTACGGCATCGCCGAGGTGGAATTCCTGCGGGACCCGCGCGATGGTGTCTTCAAGCTGCTCGACGTCAACCAACGACCCTGGAAGTGGATCGGGCTTCCTATTGCCGCTGGCGTGGACCTGCCGTGGCTGGCCTACGCAGAGACCACCGGCGAGGCGGTCGGGATGGTGGAGCGGCGAGACGACATGCTCTGGGTCTCGGTCAAGGACTACGTGCCCCTCCGTGCCTGTGGGGAAGCGATGCAGGTTGTCGACCCGCTCGGCAAGGACCTCTGGCTCGCCCCGACTGATCCGGAGCCGTTCTACCGAGCAATCCAATCGGCCTTCGGGGAGGGCGCTACTCCTGCCCCTGCTGAGCGCACCTAAGGGAGCCGCATCCCAGTCACTGAAGCCCGCGTTGGCCTGCTGAAGCTCTCCTCAACAGCCCGTTGAAAAAGCAGACGACATGGTAGGCGAGGGGGCGCCAGGCGGGCGCAAGGGCCGCAGCATGCCTAGTTCCGGCCGCCGTCGGCTCGCTACGAGGGCGCGGACGTACCACCGGCGAGGTTTTCAACACTCTGAGCCCTTCTCAGGGGTAACGGCCGCGCCCGAGACCGTGGCCGCGATGACCTGCCCCCGGGTTGGTCCGGCTCGGAGGTTCGTCCGGGGCGTCCGTCAAAGGGACACGCGAGACCCCCGGCTCAGCCGTCAGGCCAGCCTCGCCGTGACGTCGTCACAAGACCAGCCCATTGATCGTCATCCATCGCAGTGTGACGCGAGATACGTCTCGAACGCCGCCAAGCTGGCGGGGAAGGTCGATGTCCCGAAGCCGATGCGAACGTGGCGTTCGTCTGCGGCAAAGTACGCGCTGGGAGCTAGGAGTAGGCCCGCTTCCTGCAGGAGACGCTCGCTCAGGACCGTGGTCGACTCTTCACCAAGCCAGCGCCGATAGACCACTACGCCGCCACGCGGATCGTGCCCGCTGAAGAGATCCGGGTGCTGCGCGAGAAACCGCTGGAGTTCGGCAAGGTTGTTCTTGGCCAGCGTGAGGTTGCGTCCCAGAATCCGCTCGGTCTGCCGTAATGCCAGCGTGGCAAGGAACTCGCTCGACGCGCCGACAAATCTGCAAGTCGAGTGGGGCCGGTGCCAGTGGACCGGCCCCACCGAGGCGACTCCTCGACTCTCGCTACGCCGTCCGCGACAGTCCGTGGAAGTCGTAGGTTCCAATGTAGATCGGGCTGAACGTGAAGCCAGAGATTCCTTTCCGTAGCACCGTCGTCCACTGGCGCTGCATGTAGTAGATGGCGGCCGGGTCGTCCCGGGTCAGGATTTGCTGCACCTCCGCCAACACCGTCCGGTACGTCTCTTCGTCCGTCGCGTCGCGTGACTGCGCCATGAGTTCTTCGACCCGCTGATAGCAGTAGAAGCCGCTGTTGGTCCCTTTGGATCCCCAGGCGTTGCAGGAGACCTGCGGCTGGAGGTGGTTCCATGCGTCGTTGTAGTCCGGCCACCAGAACCAGGGCATGACCTGTGGCCGCTCCTCGACCGGCGCGTCCCCGAAGACCGTCGCCGTGAACGCGGTCAGGTCCACCGTCTGGATGTCCAGCCCGACTCCGATCTGCTCCAGGTTCGCCTGGAAGAGTTGAACCGCGGTTTGGTCGTTCTGCCGTCCCGCCTCGACCATGAGGGTCAGCGTCGTTCCCTCGGCGACCCCCGCCTGCGCCAGCAACTCCTTCGCCTTCGCCAGGTCGGTCGGGTAGGTGAACGTCTCCGGCGCATGACCCCGGCAC
>JALYMD010000088.1 GCA_030773875.1 Chloroflexota bacterium
ACTTCGATGTCATGGTTCAGGTCGTCGTGCGGTCCCAGGAAGCGTTGGTGGAATTTCTCACCCAGCGCATCGCCCCGATTGAAGGGATTCGCTCGACCGAGACATTTGTGATGCCCTACATCATCAAGCCGACGACGTCCTGGGTCTTGCCGGACGTTGAGACCGGTGAGCCGGCCAGCAATGGGATTGATGGCGATGATCTCGCCAACGAGCCTGACGATCTGGCGACGTCCGTGGAGGCGATCTCCGCCGCCCCGGTGGGAAGGGCGCGTCGTGGCCGCCCGCGCCGTGCTGAATCGGAGACGGCGGCCCGTTAGGCGCCGCGGGTCCTCAGGGGTAGCTTCCTCCGCTACGGTCGTCCGTAGCAAGCACCACAGAAGAGGATGGGTCCTGGCTGAACCCATCCTCTTCACCGAAGAATCGGCGCCGGGCAGCTTCGTCGACAAGGAGTCCCTCCGGGCCGGTGGCAAAAATGGTGGCAAATCCGCCCGCTGTCGGATCCTGCTCCCGCGCGCTGGCCACGCGCTCGCGCCTTGCGTCCGCCTCCGGTCCCGTCTCGGTAATGAGCCGAGCCGCCCACCGGGCGTGGGTGCGGAGCACGTCGAAGGACGCGGCACGGTAGGTCGCGTACTGCATAAGGGCGCAAGACCAGTCGCTTTCGGTCAGCAGCAGATCACTCAGCACCCGCACGTCGTGGAAGACGATGGAGAGCCCTTGTCCCTGGCTTGGGTCGTTCGCCCCGGCGGCGTCGCCGATCAGGACGATGTCGTCACCCGCGAGCTTGCTGGACCAGACATCGGCGTTTGGGAAAAACGCAGTCGGCCCGGCGGGCATGGCACGGTCCAGCGCTCCCCCGGGCAAGAGCGCCGCGCAGGCACGGACGAATGCTTCGGCTCTGCGCGGCCCGCGGAATCCCGCCGCCGTAACGAGGTCGCAGACGATGTAGGCCCGGGCACGCCCGGCACCCTGTGGGAACACGACGACCATGCGGCCAGGGATAATCGCTTGATGGGCCGCTCCTTCATCCAGGACCACGCCGTCCAAAAGGCTGCCGCCGATCGCGTGATGGACTGGATCCCGCTCCGCATGTGCATTGAGCCATCTCCGCGCCATCGACCGCGACCCGTCGGCCCCGACGAGGAGGCGGGCTTGGACCGTGATCGTCGTGCTGGCGGACTGCACCTCTAACTCAGGACGACCAGCACGGGTATAGGCGCTGACCCGGGCTGGTCGGATCACAAGCGCACCGTGTGCGGCGGCGTGACCGAGCATGGTCTCCTGGAGGGCGGGGTGGAACACCGTCCACTCCGCAAATCCACCGGCCGTGTCGTCGGCCCACCGATAGGGCGGTACCGGGGAGCGATCCTCGTAGCGCTGCCAGACTGGCAACTCCCGGGCGCCCGCCTCCTGGAGGACGGGAAGCACGTGGAGTCGGGAGGCTTCCATCATTCCCCAGGGATGGATGCTCTCGCCTCGCACGCGGTCGCGGAAGCGCGCCTCGCGCTCAACTACCGCGACGCGGACCCCCGCTCTCGCCAGCACGGCGGCCAGGCCCGCGCCAGCTACGCCTCCGCCTGCGATCGCCACGTCCGCCCGTACCAACGAGCGGCCCAACGCTGCCATCTCGGTCAGTCACCCTTCCGTCGTTGTCCTGGTCCTCTCACCTTTCGCGGGATGGCCGCCCGCGCAGGGGTGACAGGATGTGCGTTGCCTTTCCTCGGCCTATCCGTTGGACTGACCAATAATGTAGGTCACCACCACCAACAAGAACGTCAACCCCGTCGCTAGGGCCCCGGTGAGGTGACGGGCACGTGGTGTATCGCGGGTCCCAGCGTAGCCGTGCTCCATCCCGACCGTAACCAGCGCCAGCAGCGCGAACGCGTAATGGCTGCCGGCGTTCCGATAGCCGCTCCCGAGTAGCGAGAAACCGAGCACGTACTGGAGGAGCAACAACCCGGCTGCCGCGAACGAGAGCGGCCGGACCCAGCTAAATGATCGGCCGTTTACGCCGAGCAGATGAATAACCGTCAGCACCAGGTAGGCGAGCACCACGAGTGTTCCGACCGTGCTATGGATCGCGTCCATGCCTTTTTCCTATCCCTCCGTCACTCAATGCGGTGAGCCTTCTGTCCCACCAATGGCCTCCAACTCGCATGAACGTGGCCCTGCAACGTGAATGCGGCGGGTTCTCGGTACGGATGCTCGAGCAGGTGATTCGTAATGATGGCCGGAACGAGTTCGGACGGGGCTTGAGCTACACCGGGTGCAGCTTCGAACATAGCAAACAGGCCACAGCCACGAGTCGGTGGAGCGGAGCCTCGTTTGAGCCGCCGGGAGGAACCCCGCTTGTATACTGCGCCGATCTATCGCGGTGTTTACCGGACACCCAAACGCTCGATCGACGATGACGCCGAGATTTCGTGTTGGCGAAGAGGCAGGGACAGTGATGACCCAGACTGACGAGACGCGAGCGAACTCCATCGAGCAGACGATTGAAGCGCTCTCCAGGGAGGATCGCACCTTTCCACCGCCGCCCGCATTCATCGAGCGGGCGGTCGTCTCTGACCCAAGTATCTACGAGCGCGCAGCTGCGGATCTGGAAGGGTTCTGGGCGGAGGAGGCGGCGAAGCTGTCCTGGTTCAAGCCCTGGGATCGGATTCTCGCCTGGGAGCCGCCCTTCGCCCGTTGGTTCGAGGGCGGTCAGCTCAACGTCTCTGTCAACTGCCTGGACCGCCACGTAGAGGCAGGACGGGGAGACAAGGTCGCGTATTACTGGGAAGGCGAGCCAGGCGATCGCAAGGCGATTACCTATGCGGATCTGCTGAGGGAGGTCGGCAAGTGCGCCAATGCCTTCAAGGAGCTTGGTGTCAGACGCGGCGATCGCGTGGCGATCTATATGCCGATGATTCCCGAGTTGCCGATCGCGATGCTGGCTTGCGCACGCATCGGGGCGCCCCACACGGTCGTTTTCGGCGGCTTCTCGGCCGAGTCGCTCCGGGATCGGGTCAATGACGCTCAAGCGAAGCTGATCGTCACCGCCGACGGGGGTTACCGGCGCGGCAAGCCTTCCGCGCTAAAGATCAACGTCGACGCGGCGATTGCTGGCGACCAGACCCCGAGTGTCGAGAAAGTCCTGGTGGCGCGTCGGACGAATCAGGACGTGACCATGGAGGCTGGCCGCGATATCTGGTGGCACGATCTGGTGGAGGGGCAGGATCCGATCTGCGAGCCAGAGCGGATGGAGAGCGAGGACATGCTCT
>JALYMD010000089.1 GCA_030773875.1 Chloroflexota bacterium
CGGGGATGGTGGACGACGTCCCTGCGGCCGTACTGGAGGTCCAGATGGACTCCGGTGGATCGGGGGGCCGGCCTGGACGCGGGGATGGCATCCTCGCCCGTGCCTCCACGCTGGCCGCTGCAGAGGCGGGATGGCTGGCGCTCTCGGCGCCGGCTGCCGGTCCGCGCGGGCTGCCGGCCGCGGCACGGGAAGCTCGCTATGTCGCGGCGCTCTTTGGGGCGAACCTGCTGCCCGGGCCCATCGTCCGGTTCGACGCGGTGGCAGACCTTGGCCCGTACCGGCTGCTCTATCCGCTCTGGGGCACGCCCGACCTCGCGAAGTACGCGGCGGACGCTCTGGGCGACTTACCCGGTCGAGATCGGCGCGGAGCACTACGGCACACGCTGCTTGCCTACCTGGAGACGGGGGGATCTCACGTCGAGGCGGCGGCACGATTAGGGATTCACCGCAACACCCTGGCGTACCGGTTGAAGCAAGTCGCGATGCTCACCGGGCGGGATCCATCTGACCCGTCCTGCCGGCTCCTTCTCCACCTGGCGCTTCTCGCCGCCGGTCTCCCACCAGTCGCCGGCTCCTCATCGGCCCCAACGCCGTAGAGAGTCGCGCCCCTGCGAAGTCACCCGCGCGGCCACGGCCTCTCCCGCACGTTTCCCCGTTGCCCCGCCCCCAACGCACCCTCCTCCCAGCGGTGTGATAGGATGTACGTACAGTCTGTGCGTTCGCATTCGGGGTGGGGCGAACGCCTTTGTCATTCCATCCATCAGCCCCACCCAGAGCGGCAAGATCGCGCCGGCCATGTGCGTTGAACCATCGCCAATCGGTGCCGTTCGGCATCGGGTGCCACTGCTGCTCATGGAGCAGGGTGGGCCTCGGGAGCGCAGCCCAGGGGCGGCATCGTCGCGGCCCTGCCTGGAAGGGCATTGGGTCGGGGCGGGCAAGGGAGGACCAGATGGGTGACCCAGACGGGACGCGAGGGCCGGAGGTCGGGCGGCCACGCGGAGCGGCGTGGCGCGCACTCCAGGCAGACGGGCTGGTCTGGGAAGGACAGGCCCTCCTGGTGGGATCGGATGTCGACCTGGCGGCGCGGCTGATCGTCACCCGGCATCGGATTGCCTTCGCCCGCAGCGGGGTGGTGGCACTGGATGTCCGCCGAGAATGGCTGAAGCCGCCGCCACGGGTGCAGGAAGACGGCTCCGTCGTGCTCTCGATCGCGCCGGAGGGCAGCGACGAGGCGGAGACGCTGCTGATCCGTATGCGCGAAGGCCGGTCCGCGGCGATGGACCTCGTCTCCGTGCTCACGGACGGGGGGACGCGCCAACCGACCGCACCGCGACAGGAGCCCGAGCCGCAACGCGGGAGGCCGGCGCCACCGGTGCCGGCCGATCCCCAACCCACGGCCGACTTCCATGCGGTGGAACCAGCCCCCCCTGCTCCTCGGCGCTCCGCAGATGACGGCTTTATGGCATGGGAGCGGAGTGCGGCACGCCCCGCCTATCCCGTGGTCTCCAACCCAATCTGGAATGCCGGTCAGCCGCAGCGCGAAGCCCCGGTAGTCGACACCCCGCCGGTCGTTCCCGTCGTGCCTGCCCCGCTCGGGGACCCTCGGCCCTCGCAGGGACAGTGGGCACGCGAGGACCAGGACGCCGGGCACAACCCGATGCCGTTGGCGGCCGATCGACATGTCCTGCCGCCACCATCGACGGCTGGCGCTGGCCGCCACCACGATTGGAATCTGCAACCGGCTAAGAGTTGGCGGCGACGAGCCTGGGCGCTTCGCCTGGGCGGGCTGGTGCTGCTTCTGGCCCTGATGGCAGTGGCCGGAATCGCGCGGACACCATCGCGGTCCGATCCAGGCTCCCAACTCCCGGCATCCACCGCTGCCGTGGTCGCAGACGCCGAGCCGACGCAGCCGGCGGCGGCGGTGCAGACCGCGACGCCAACCCCCCGCCCCAGCGAGGCGCCGATGGCCGCCACCACAGCTCCGACGGCCACCGTCACCTCCGAGGTGGTCGCTGAGCAAGCGGACGACGTGGCGATGCAGACCGCGGAAGCCCTGGGAGTGGGCGGCGGAGATGTCGAGACCGTGACGGTCGCTGCCACCGCAACGGCGACTACCGCTCCGACGGCGACGGCGGAACCCTCATCGACGCCGACACCCTCACCAACTCCAACGCCCTCGCCCTCGCCGACCCTCACCGCGACGGCGACTGATGAGCCAGAGGTGGCAGCGGTGATTGACGAGCCGACGGCCACGGATGTGCCTACCGAGGAGCCCACCGCGACATCGACGCCAGCGCCAACGTCCACCCCAACTGAGCCTCCGACGGCCACACCCACCGAGACCCCGATCCCAACACCGACGAATACCCCGACGCCGACGGATACCCCAACGCCGACCGAGACTCCGACGCCGACTCAGACCGCAACCGCCCTTCCGACGGCCACGCCCACTGCCCCACCCACTGCAACGCCTACGGAGACCCCGACAGCCACGCCAACGCAGGCTCCCACTCCGACGCCGACGGAAACGCCTGCTCCAACGGAGACGCCTGTTCCGACGGAGACCCCGACGCCAACTGAAGCCCCGACGGCGATGGCGACGGCGACGGCGACGGCGACCGCGACGGCAACCGCGACGGCAACGGCCACCGTACCCCCAACCGAGGTGCCGACGGCAACGCCGACGGTGACTCCGTCGGCAACGCCGACCTTGGCGCCAACGGCCACAACTACCCCCTCTCCGACGCTGACGCCGACGGAAGCCCCGACGCCAACCCCGACCACGATGCCGACCGCTGCACCAACGGCCACACCGACGGCGTCGCCGACCTCCAACCCTCCGCTGGTCGGTCCGGTCCCGGTAGAGCCCGCCGCGCCAGCCGCCGCGTCGGCGGAGACCCCGACCGCTGGGCCGCCGGCACCCCCCGAAGTTGCCCCAACCAGCGGCGACGCTCCGACCGCGACGGTGACCGCGACGGCGACGGTGACCGCGTCAGTCATGGCCACACTGCCGCCGGCGCCGGCCGCCGCGACGCCCGAGCCAACTGAGACGCCACAGCCAACTGAGACGCCGACAGCGACACCGAGCGCCACGGCAACGCCGCGTCCGACGGCGACTCCGACAGCGACTCCGACGGCCACTGCGACCCCGACCCCGACACCAGTGCCGTTCCCGCCTCAGGCGGCTAGTGTGGCGATGGGCACAGAGCCGGACCAGGCAGTCGCCGACGGGGCGTTCCGGTACACGCTCGAAGCGGCGGTGCGGGGCGTGACGGTGCCGAGCCTGTCGCTACCAGTGACCGGTTATGGCGAGT
>JALYMD010000090.1 GCA_030773875.1 Chloroflexota bacterium
AGTGGGGCCAGCTCACTGGTAGAGCGGGTGGCGACGGTCAGGCTGCCAATCGACATCGGAACCCGGACTGACGATTTTCGCGCCACCTTTGAACCTCGGGCGGTCGATGCCGAGGGGAACGAGATCCGGGAAGTGATGATCGAGCCAAGATCCGTATCCGTTTTTGTCCCCGTCTCAGCGCGCGGCAAGACCGTCGCCGTGATCACGCAGGTCGTGGGCGAGCCCGCCGAGGGCTACGAGGTGGTGGATCGCACCGTCAACCCGCCCGCGATAGTCATTGACGGACCCAGCAATCTGCTAGAAAACGTAATCTCCGTCTCGACGGCTCCAGTGGATATCTCCGGCGCCACCACCAACGTCACCCGCCGGGTGCAGATTGAACCGCTACCCCCGGGCATTCAACTCCTTGAGTCATCGGGCCGGAACGTCGATGTCGTCGTGCAGATCCGGCAGCAGGGCATCCAGCAGTCATTGCCGAGTCAGCGGGTGGAGGTGGTCGGCGCGGCACCGGGGCTCCAGGCGAACGTTTCACCGGCCGAGCTCGCCCTCGTCGTGGTGGCGTCTGAGGAGGAACTCGCGGCCCTTGAAAGAGGCGACATCAGACTGCAGGTCGATGTCTCGGGTCTTGCTCCAGGAACGTACGAGCGGAGGCCCAACGTCTCGCTGCCGCCCAACGTGGAGTGGATCAGGACAGAGCCCTCGCAGGTCACGGTCACCGTCTTGCCGGCTGGCACAGACGCGTCACCGCCTGCGCCAGCATCCACCGAGGACGCAACACCACCAGCGTCGCCGACCGTCACCGGCCCGTAATCACGAGCCTCTGCCAGAACTATTCCGAGGAAGCGCGTGATCCCGACGCGTTCTCGCTTCCGAAGTCCATCTCGTGGGTCAGAAGGATCGCCTCCGCCACTTCCTTCATGGACTTTCGCGCGTCCATACTGGTGCGACGGATCCGGTGAAACGCTTCGGCCTCCCGGAGACCATGGACCTCCATCAGCACGCCTTTCGCTCGCTCGATGAGCTTTCGCGTTTCCAAGGCGTCCTTGAGCCCACCGACCTCCCGCTCCAGGGAGCGGAACTCTTCGAAGCGAGCCATCGAAAGCTCGATGACGGGCATGAGCTCGGTCTCGCGGAAGGGCTTAACGACGTAGCCGACCACGCCCGCTTCTTTCGCACGGTCGACGAGCCCCTGGTCAGAATAGGCCGTCAGCAGAACCACCGGCGCGATCTTCTCGCGCGTTAGCTCCTCTGCGGCGGAGATGCCGTCCACGTCAGGCATCTTGATGTCCATGATCACGAGGTCGGGCTGCAGCTTACGGGCAAGATCCAGCACGCTGCGGCCGTCTCCCGCCTCGCCGATCACGTCATACCCGAGGTGAGTGAGCATCTCTCGCAGATCGAGGCGGATCAACGACTCGTCGTCCGCGATGATGATCCGCCACGGACCTGCGCTCACAGGGGGGGCGTTCCTCATGGGCGTCCACACGCGAAGCCGAACCGCAACCGGATGGGTTCGGCGAGCCACCGACCGGGGGTCGTCCGAATTGGCACGATCGAGGTCGAAGGGACGACGGGAGGAAAACGGTCGGGGCGAGAGGATTCGAACCTCCGACCACCGGTACCCCATACCGGTGCGCTACCGGACTGCGCCACGCCCCGCAGAACTCGATTATACGTCAGCAGTGAACCGTCAGCAATTCGCAGGAAGACCCTGCCCATCAGCGATCAGCCACCAGCTCCCCTATCCCAGACACTCGACCGCGGTGATCCATGGCCTGCGCCTAAGAGCGGATCATGAGCTGATGACTGACCGCCGCAGGTGTGTGTCTACTTGACCTCAGCCTTGGCGCCCGCGTCTTCAAGCTTTGCCTTTGCGGCCTGGGCCTCCTCCTTGGAGATGCCCTCGCGCACCGGCTTCGGGGCCCCGTCAACAAGATCCTTGGCCTCCTTGAGGCCGAGGCTCGTCAGTTCCCGGACCGCCTTGATGACCTGAATCTTGTTGGCGCCGACGTCTGTCAGGACGACGTCAAACTCCGTCTTCTCCTCTTCCTCGGCCGCCGCCGGGCCGCCACCCGCTGCTCCAGGCATCATGCCCATGGCGACCGGCGCCGCCGCAGACACGCCCCAGCGCTCCTCAAGGTCCTTGACGAGCCCGTTCAGCTCCAGCACAGTCATCTGCTCGAGCTGGGCAATAAGTTGCTCTCGATCCACGGGTGTCCTCCCTCATCTCTCAGCGCCCGAATCCCGGGTCGCCATGCATCCTTCAATCGTTAGCCCTGCCACGCCGATCCACCTTGATGGACCGGCTGACGGCCGTTACTCGGCCGTCGCTTCCTCCGGGGCGCTCCCGCCTCCAAGCTGATCTGCGCGAGCTTGAAGGAGGTAGGCCATAGATCGGCTCGGTCCCCCCAGCACGCCGAGCGTGCGGGAGATCGGCGAGACCAGCATCCCGACCAAGCGGCCGAGCAGTTCCTCCCGAGACGGCAACGACGCGATGGCTTCCACATCCGGCGCCGCCAGCATCCGGTTGTTCATCACGCCGCCGCGAACCGTCAGGATCCTTGATGTGCGCGCGAAGTCGCTCACGGCCTTGGATACACCGACCACGTCCCCGTACGCCATCACCAGCGCCGTGGGACCCGCCAGCACTTCGTCCATACCCTCGATGCCGACCCGATTTGCTGCAATCAAGGTCAGCGTGTTCTTGGACACACGGCACTCGGCATCAAGTGGTCGGAGGACCGTCCGAAGTCCCTGCAAGTCGGTGACTTTTAGTCCCCGGTAGTCGGCCACGATGGTAAGCTGCGAACGGTCAAGCCGCCCAGCCAACTCATCGATCACAGCCGCCTTTTGGGCAGTTGGCATCCTTTTCACCTCCTCTCTTTACGAGACGTTGAGCGAGCAACGACCATCGAACCATCGCCAGCTAGGAACGCAAAACGCCCCGGGCCGGTGCCGACCCAGGGCGTCGCGCCGGAGGCAGGGATTGCCCGGCGTTTCTCCTCGGGCCTCGGTCGGAGATTAAGCGGCGAGCCGCACCGACGGTCTTCGGCCTATTGCGCGTTGGTACGTCGTCCGCCGAGCGTCTCCACTCGGACGAACCTACGCCGCCGAAGCGGCGTTCGCCAGCGTCATGGGCACGTCCAATGGGACGCCAGGACCCATCGTGCTGGTCAGCGTGAGTGTACGGCAGTAAACGCCCTTGGCGCCAGCCGGCTTCGCTCGGAGCAGAGCATCCACCATCGCATAGAGATTGTCGCGGACCATCTCATTCGAGAAGCTCTTCCGCCCGACGGTGGTATGGACGATGCCGGTGCGGTCGTTTCGGAACTCGACCCGGCCGCCCTTCAGCTCGCGGATAACGCCGGGCAGGTCGTCCGCGTTGCGCACCACAGTGCCGGAGCGCGGGTTCGGCATGAGACCACGGCGACCAAGGATGCGGCCGAGACCACCAACCTTGCCCATCTGGTCCGCCAAAGCAATCGCCGCATCAAACTCCAGCCAGCCACCCTGGATCTGCTGCACCAGCTCATCCGTGCCGGCGTAATCCGCGCCTGCATCCCGAGCGATCCGCTCGGCATCACCGGCAGCAAAAACGAGGACCCGCACGACCTTGCCGGTGCCGTACGGAAGCACGACGGTCGACCGGACATTCTGGTCCGCCTGGCGGGGATCGACCCCCAGCCGCGCATGCAACTCGATCGTCTCATCAAAGTTGGCGAAGGCGGTCCGCTTCACGAGGTCAATGGCCTCGTCGGGCAGATAAAAGCGCTCCGGATCAACCTGCTTCAATGCGTCGACAAACTTCTTACCGTGCCTTGCCATGTTGGTTCCTCCAGTGGTCCGAACGGAGCCATCCGGGCTCCTCCCACCTGTTCAGCGCCAGCGCCTAGCTGGCGATCTCGATGCCCATGCTCTTCGCGGTGCCCTCGACCTGCTTGATCGATCCGGCCAGGTCCACCGCGTTGAGATCCTTCATCTTCAGCTCCGCGATCTCGCGGACCTGATCGGAGCTGACCCGGCCAGCCTTGGTGGCCTTCGGATTCCCCGAGCCCTTGTCCACACCCGCCGCTCGCCGCAGCAAGTCTGCCGCTGGCGGCGTCTTGGTGACGAAGGAGAAGGACCGGTCCTCATAGACGGTGATCACTACAGGGACGATCTGGCCCGCCATCGCCTGCGTCCGCTCGTTGTACTCCTTGCAGAAGTTCATAATCGCGACGCCATGCTGACCGAGGGCGGGACCGATCGGCGGCGCTGGGGTCGCCTTTCCGGCCGCAATCTGCAGCTTCACATACGCGCGTACCCGCTTCGCCATGAATCATCCTCTCCCACTCGCTGCCGACCCACCGTCAGCAGTTTCCTCTCAACGTGTTCCGCCGCGCCATGAGCGATCCCAACCCACCGACGTACCGGTGAAAGCGACGGCAAATCGACGAATCGCCGCTACGTTTCTCGTTCCGCCTGAAGGAAGTCCAACTCGACCGGCGTCTCGCGCCCGAAGAAGGAGACCAGAACCTTGATCTTGCCCTTCTCCTGATTGATCTCGTCGATCTCACCCCGGAAGTCCGCGAACGGTCCGTCGATAATTCGGACCGTATCGCCCATCGCGAAGGAGACCTTGACCTTGGGCGCCTCCGCAGCCATCCCCTTCAAGATAGACTGGACCTGCGCTTCGTCCAGGGGAACCGGCTTGTTATTGACGTTGACAAACCCAGTCACCCCTGGCGTATTCCGGAGAGCATACCAGGTGTCGTCATCCAGCGACATCCGCACCAGCACGTAGCCCGGGAAGGTCTTCCGCTGCACCGTGTGCCGCTGACCGTTCCGGATCTCGATCTCTTCCTGCGTCGGAACAACCACCTCAAAGACACGGTCGGTCAAATCAAGTGCCTCAACACGGCTCTCGATCGACTTCTTCACTTTGTTCTCGTAGCCGGAATAGGTGTGGAGCACGTACCAGCGCCCTTCGGGCGTCTCGGTCGCCTCTCCCATCTCCGCGGCCCGCTTCGCGGCGAGCCGCTCGCGCAATGTCGGGCGTCCCATCTCGGTGTACCTCCCTGACCCGCGCCACCATCCGGGCGCTGGCGCCGCCGTCTTGCCGCTAGGTCAGCGCCTGGAACAACTGGAACAGGACGAAATCGATCCCGCCCAGGAGCAGACCCAACGCGACCGAAATGGCGATCACCACGATCGTCAGGTTCCGGGTGGTCTCCCGGTCGGGCCAAGTGATCTTGCGCATCTCGGCGCGAGTGTCATTGTAGAGTTTACGGATGCCCTGGGTCCGGTCTGTGAGGACGCTACGCTTCTCTGGCGCTGCCGCCCGCCCCCGATCCGGAGCTGGACGGGCGGCTCGTGAAGCCGGAGCGGCTTCGGCCGGCCGCACCGGTCGTGGCGCTGCCGCAGCCCGTGGGCTGTCCGTCACCGCGTTGCGCTTTGTTGTGCCCGCCGTTCGCCGCTGAGCGCTCATCCGATCGGTCCTTCCCGCAACGACTCGGACGGCGCTACCTTGCGTGCCGCCCCATGGAGCCACGTGCCGCGAACCCGCGTTGGCCCCGATCGCCCGTTCCCGTCTCGTCTCACACGCAGAAGTGGGGCGTGCCGATTAGGCGCCGCCCCACCACCGCTCCGAGTGGCCTTCTACTTGGCAGGGCCGGCAGGAATCGAACCCGCAACCTGCGGTTTTGGAGACCGCTGCTCTACCAATTGAGCTACGACCCTATGCCACCGGACGAAGGCCACCTAATCGCCCTACCGCGTCTCCCGATGGAGCTGGTGGGATCGACACCGAGGGCAGAACTTCTTCAGCTCAAGCCGGCTCGGATCGTTCCGCCGGTTCTTCTCGGAAGTGTAATTCCGCTCGCGGCACACGGTGCACTCGAGCGTAATCGTCAGACGGTCGGCCTTTGCCTTCTTTGCCATTGTACTACATCCTCGACCGGCATTGAGCCAGTCCGTGTTGTCAGAATGAGAGGGTGGCAGACTGCTC
>JALYMD010000091.1 GCA_030773875.1 Chloroflexota bacterium
AGACACTTTTCGCCCCCGATGCAAGCTCATGGAAGACCGAAAGACCCATGTCTCGGGAACTGCATGGCGCGGGGTAGCGACGGCGGAGCCCCAACCGGGTCACGATGCGGTGTTCTTTTACATAAGGTAATGAATGGCAGACGACCATGATCAATAGGTTCGTCTCGGTGTCTCACGGAGAGACCGTTCATTGGAGCATCACGTGTGGAGCGTGCGATAGTTCCCGCGGCCCCACGGATGGAGCCCTTCGTGGCCTGGACTGACCTGGCCGGCACGACGCAGCATTACCATGGGAGCCGAACGAATGCGGTCCGCGCGAGCCAGCGGCGTGCTGGCACACCCGACATCCTTTCCCGGGCGGCATGGCATCGGCGATCTCGGGCCGGGGGCCTTCCGGTTTGTGGATTGGCTTGCACTGGCGGGACAGCGGCTCTGGCAGGTGATGCCGCTGAGCCCGACCGGATTCGGTGATTCCCCCTACGCTTCGCCTTCCGCCTTTGCCGGTAACCCGCTTCTGATCTCGCTTGACTGGCTCGCGGGCGATGGCCTGCTCGATCCACACGATGTCGACGCTTCGCCTGAATTCCACGACCACGAGGTGGAGTTCGGGCGGGTCATGGCCTACAAACTGCCGCTCCTGCAAAGGGCGTTTGATCGGTTCCGGGCCGGGGCCGCCGTGGACCAGCGGTTGGCCTTTGAAACGTTCTGTGAGACTGAAGCTCGCTGGCTGGACGACCACGCACTCTTCATGGCGGTCAAGGATGCCCATGGCGGCCTAGCTTGGACGGAGTGGGAGGAAGGCATCCGACTCCGCCAACCGGAGGCTGTGGCCCGGTGGACGCAGGAGTTGACGGGGGACGTTCGCTACCACAAGTTCGTCCAGTTTCAGTTCCGTCGCCAATGGCAGGAGCTGAAACGGTACGCCAACGAGCGGGATGTTCAGATCATCGGCGATATCCCGATCTTCGTGGCTCATGACAGTGCCGATGTCTGGGCGCACCGGAGCCTGTTTCGGCTTGATGACCAGGGAGCGCCAACGGTCGTCGCCGGGGTTCCCCCTGATCCGTTCTCGGAGACGGGCCAGCTGTGGGGCAATCCGGTCTATGACTGGACGGCGATGGCGGCTGACGGGTACGGGTGGTGGATCGACCGCGTCCGGGCCATGCTCGATGTTGTCGACATCGTTCGCATCGACCATTTCCGGGGCTTCGCGGCGGCCTGGGTCGTGCCGGCCGGGGATCCGACAGCGGCGGGCGGACAGTGGGAACGCGGTCCTGGGACGGCCATCTTTGACGCGATTCGAGGCGCCCTTGGCGACATTCCATTCATCATTGAAGACCTCGGGGTGATCACGCCGGATGTCAACGCGCTACGGGACGAGCTGGGTTTTCCGGGCATGAAGGTTCTCCAATTCGCCTTTGAGGACGATCCGGATAACCCTTACCTGCCCCACAACTACACCGAGAACGTCGTCGTCTACACGGCCACGCACGACAATCAGACCACAATCGGTTGGTTTCAAAGCCGGCCGGAAGCCGAGCGGAATTCCGTGCAGCGCTACATCGGGCGCGACGGCAGCGACATCGCGTGGGACCTAATCAGATTGGCCCTGGCTTCCGTCGCCGACACCGCGGTCATGGCATTGCAGGATGTGATGCGTCTTGGGGACGAAGCGCGGATGAACACGCCTGGCCAGCCGTCAGGCAACTGGGGCTGGCGCTACCTGCCCCACCAGCTCCATGATGGACTCGCGGCCGGGCTGGGGGAATTGACCGCTGTCTACGGTCGGCGCCGACGGCCGGATCACGTCACAGGGCGCAATCCATACGATTACACCGCGAGCGACACGCAGCACCCGCTTTCCTGATGCGGCGGCCGGGAGGTGCTGCTGCTCCCTGCTCCATGGACAGCGTCGGCCGCCGGGGCGTGCGTTGAGGCTGATTTCCTGAGGAAGAGCGGCGTTTTACGGCGGCCAGTGGCATAGTGTCTGCAGGGATTGGGACGATTGGGTGCCAGCGGCACCATTTTGTCCGGCGTAGCGACCATGATCGCGAGATGTTGGCCGAGGGATTGAACTAAGCGCCACTCGCGTGGGAGAAGCCAAGCGTGACGAAGATCGGTGCGTTCACATTCGTCTTGCATAGTCACCTGCCTTACGCCCGCCAAGCCGGGATGTGGCCCCACGGCGAGGAGTGGGTCCACGAGGCCATTGCCGAAACCTATTTGCCGCTGCTCAATGCCCTCTACGATCTTGACGAAGAAGGGGTGCCTTTTCAGCTGACGGTCGGGATCACGCCGATCCTCGGGGAGCAACTCGCCGATCCGTTGATCGTGGACCACTTCGTCCACTACGCGGCCGAGCGCGCGGCATGGGCGGCGTCGGATGTCACCCGGTTCGAGCAAGCCAACGACGACGTCATGCGAGATTTGGCCAGGTTTTATCACCACTGGTACGCCCGGACGCTCACCAGCTTTCAGGACCGATTTGGCCGCGACCTGATCGGCGTCTTTAAGACGCTGCAAGACAAGGGGCGGATAGAGGTCTCGACCTGCGCTGCGACGCACGGCTACCTGCCACTGCTCTCACGCGACTCATCCATCTACGGCCAGATCCAAACGGGAGTTGACGCTTACCGCCAGCGGTTTGGGCGCGATCCCAAGGCAATTTGGCTACCTGAGTGCGCTTACCGGCCCGCTGTCATTGACGACCAGAATGACAAACCCATACGCCGGCCCGGTCTCGAGTCATTTCTTGCCGCCCAGGGTATTCGGGTGTTCTTCAGTGAGACGCATACCGTTGAAGGCGGGCGGCCGGTCGGCAAGGCGGCTGGGGAGGCCATCGGACCGTACGGTGGTGTTCCCCGGCGCTACGCTGTATCGCTTTCACCGGAAGAGCAGAGCGAGCCGGGTACGACCTACAAGCCGTACTGGGTAGGGGACGCTCCCGGCGAAGTCGCGGTGTTGGGTCGCAACAACCGAACTGGGCAGCAGGTATGGTCGGGCACCTTCGGCTACCGGGGAGATGCATGGTACCGGGAGTTCCACCGGAGAGACGGCGTCTCGGGCATGCAATACTGGCGGATCGGTGGGCCCGGCGTGGACCTCGGTGACAAGCCTCCTTACGACCCAGTCCGCGCATCGGAGCGCATCCGCGACCACGCCGCCCACTATGTGGGGCTGGTCGAGGAACTGCTGACGACCTACCACCAAGAGAATGAAGGCTTCGGAGTCATCTCTTCAGCGTATGACACCGAACTGTTTGGTCACTGGTGGTTCGAGGGCGTGGATTGGCTAAAGGGCGTGCTCCGAGGCCTCGCCGCGAGTGAGACCGTGGAGTTGACGACGGCCAGCCGGATCATCGAGGAGCATGCACCAGACCGCGTGATGGTCTTGCCGGAGTCGAGTTGGGGTGCCGGTGGGAGCCATTTCACCTGGTTAAACGTCGACACGCAATGGATGTGGCCGCCAATCCACGCGACGGAGCTGCGGATGGAGGCCCTGGTCGAACGGTTCCCAGATGCGGATGGCGATCAGCGGAGGGTGCTAGATCAGGCCGGGCGGGAGCTGCTGCTCTTGCAAAGTAGTGACTGGCCGTTCCTGGTCACCACCGGCCAAGCCAAGGAATACGCGGCTCAGCGCTTCACCGAGCACCTAGAGCGATTCAATCAACTCGCCGATTTGGCGGAACAAGGGAGACCCCTGGATCAGCAGGGCCAGCAGTTCCTCGCGAGCCTCGCGGAGCGTGATAACCCCTTCCCCGCCGTTGATTACCGCGTCTTTGCAGCGCGCCAGGGCAGTGCTGCCGCTATGCCGGCAGCGGCCTCGGCTACGTGACTCAGAAC
>JALYMD010000092.1 GCA_030773875.1 Chloroflexota bacterium
CGAGGGGCTCACCCTCGGTGAGCCGGCGCTGGCTGACTGAGGATCGTGACCCGCCGCCAACAAGACGAGGCTTTGGGGATCACCCGGGCCTCGTCCTGTTTGACTGATTGGGCTAACCCCCTGCCAACTCCAGGGCGAGCAGCGCGGCGTTGACGATCTGGTCGGTGTCGATGCCCGTGGTCTTGTACAGGGCCTCTCGAGAGCCGGACTGGCCAAACTGGTCGACCCCTAGGGGCACGACGGGGACGCCGTAGATGCTGCCGAGGAACGCCAGCGAGTGGGAGGCTCCGTCCTGGACGGTGACGAGGGGCGCCCGACGCTCCTCCGATGGGATCAAGGTGGCGAGGTGGCCCAGATCAAGCGGGCGATGGGCGTCGGCGAGTTGGGTTTGGCGAGCGCGGCGCAGGGCATCGTAGAGACGATTCGCGCTGGTGACGTTGATGACGTTGGCGGCGACCCCCTCCTCGTGAAGAATCGCCGCGGCTGCCATCGCTTCCGGCACCATGATCCCGCCGACGGCGATCTGGACGGCATCCGCGATCGGAAGATCCGGAGCGGCGATCACTCGATCCACGATCCGGTAGCCGCCGGCGAGTACCTGGCGGCGCAGTTCCTCCTCGCCGAACCTGGTGAGCGGCTCCTCCATGAGCGTCTGGTTAACCGGTTTAGTCGAGAGGCGGAGGTAGGTGGAGAGACCGTTGGCCCGGTCGCAGCAATGCCGCAGCCCCTCCAGGAGCGTCCACTCCACCTCCCGACCGAAGCACGGCTCGTAGAAGACCAGCCCGGGCAACTCGATCCCCAGCGAGGGCGTGACCGTGCTCTGGTGCGCGCCCCCTTCCGGGCTGAGGGAGACACCGGCAGGCGTGCCGGCGAAGACCATCTTCGCGCCGCCATACAAGCTATAGATCAGCGCATCCAGCCCCCGGCAGACGAACGGATCGTAGACGGTGCCGAGAGGGAGCAGATGCTGGCCGGTCAGTTCGTAGGAGAGGCCGAACTGGCCCAGGGCCATGAACAGGTTCATCTCTGAGATGCCGAGTTCGATGTGCTGGCCCGAGGGCGTCGGCTGCCACCGCAGCATGCGCTGCGCGCCGCCCTCGTAGTCCGTCAATTCTGCCTGAGCGAAGACGCCGACCTTATTGATCCAGCCCGAGAGGTGAGTGCTTGTGGCAACGTCGGGCGAGAGCGTCATGAGACGCTCACCAACTCGCGGCACGTCGGCCAGGCGCATCAGCGAGCGGCCGAGCGCCTCCTGGGTGGAGGTCAATTTGGGGTGACGGGTGTCCAGCTCGGTGGGGACGGCCTCGGCGGGAAGCAGTTCGCCCGGTTCCTCCTCGGCAACCAGACGGGCGGCTGCCTCGGCACACCACCGTCCTTCAGGGGATGTCGGCCGGAACGCGGCCCAGGGGTCGTCGGCCGGCACGTCGAACGTCTCGCGCAGGGTTTCCATCTGAGCCGCGTTGAGCAGCTGGGAGTGGTTCAGCGGGTCGCCGGCGAATGGCAATCCCCAGCCCTTGACGGTGTAGGCGAAGACCACTGCCGGAGCGTCATCCACCGCGTCCGCCTCGGCCAGCACCTCAAGCAGGCGCGGAAGATCGTGTCCACCCAGGTTCGCCACAAGGGTCCGAATCTCGTCGTCCGGAACATCCGCCACGGAGGCGAGGATGGCATCACGGGTCGTGCCGTCTGGAACGTCGGCCAGGCGACGGCGAAGATCGGCCCCGTCTTGGACCCGGATCAGCGCCTGGTACTCCTCATTGCTCATGGCGTCGATGCGTTCGCGCAGCGCCGTGCCTCGTGGGCCCGCCATCGCCGCTTCGAGCCGGGCGCCGTACTTGGCTTCCAGCACCCGCCAGCCGGCGCCGGCAAAGAGTGCCTTGAGCCGGGCGGCGCGAACACCGGGGATCACCCGGTCCAGGCTTTGCCGGTTGAGGTCCACGATCCAGATCACGTTGTTGAGGCCCTGGATCGCCTCCTCAGCCACGGTCTCCCAGACGTTGCCCTCGTCCAACTCGGCGTCACCAACCAAGGCGATAAACCGCCGGGAGGTGACCTCACCGAAGTGCAACTCGCCGTAGCGATGGGCAAGCGCCGCAAAGACCGGGGCCACCGCACCGAGCCCGACCGAGCCCGTGGAGAAGTCCACAGGGTCTGGGTCCTTTGTTCGGCTGGGGTAGGCCTGCAGACCGCCGTACTCGCGGAGCGTGGTCAGATACTCGCCGGGCAGGCGGCCAAGTAGGTACTGGCAGGCGTGGAACACCGGCGAAGCGTGGGGCTTGATCGAGACCCGGTCCCCCGCCCGCAGAAAGTGGAAGTAGAGCGCCGTCAGGATCGTGACTACCGACGCCGACGAGGCCTGATGCCCGCCGACCTTCGACTTGTCAGTGTTAGGACGGATGTTATTGGCGTGGTGGACGATGAGGGTCGAGAGCCAGAGCACGCGGCGCTCGATCTCTTCCAGGGTTGCCAGGTCAGCCGGTCCGATCGGACCGCCCACCGTCCCACGCCGCTCCGCGATGGTCGCCATAGGGAGTTCCTCTCCTGGGAACGATGCAGGTGGGGGCCGGTGCCGGCCTCCGTGCGCCCCGGCCGTCGCCGGTGTGAACATGGTACGCGCTGACGGGTCAGTCGTCAGCCAGGTCGGATGCGCTGAAGGCTGGAGGTCGCGGGCGTTGAGGCTGCTTCTGGTTGTCCGGATGCCTCAAACAACCGGCCGAACCGCTGGGGCTTTGAGCCGATCGGCCATGTCTCCGTGTCCGAGCCGCTGCTCTGTTGGTACGTCCGCATCAGAGAGCACCGAGCAGGGTCCGGCAGCATTAGGGCCAGGGATAGGGTTAGTTCCCTCCATCAGGGAGATGGTCCGGAGGCGCGAGGGGTACTGATCCGCGGGAGTCTGAGCAACCGTCCGTTGCCTCTGCCTGTGCTGCAGACCAGACAAGGAGCGCGGACGCCGCCGCAGCGGCATCGTGGTGGTTGCCCGTCGCTTCCCGTACAAGACGGCGGACTTGGCCGGCCAGTAACCGAGGGTCGGAAAAGGACCAGCGGCGGATGTCGACCAGCCGGTCCTCGCGGCGCCATCCTCGGGCCACCACCCACGACGACCCCACGTGCTCGGCGAGGAGCACCACGTGGCCTCCTCGCCAGGCGAAGATCGCCTCGTGCTCGTCCGTGTCTTGCGCTCGATCGCTGCTCATCGTGTTCCTTGTTGGACCGCCAGTGGCGGCGGGTGGGGGCAGGACCCGCAGGGCGGGAACGCTGCACAGAGGCCCTGATTGAATGGGCCGACGAAGGGAGATCGAGGCGGGAATACGGGTCAGGATACCAGACCGGTCACCGAGCGATGCCTATCCCGGCTGCGCCGGGTAGAGCGCGGCCAGATCATCCAGGAGGTCACGAGGCGGCGGCCCGTCGTCCCAGGGGAGCGGCGCACGGACGAAGTGCTCGCGTGACAAGATGCGCTCCACCTCGTCGCGCGGCATGTCGCTCATCGGGCCGCCCTCGCCGACCTGGGTCAGATGGGCACGGATCGCTCGCTCCTTGCGCTCTCGGAAGTCAGAGACGTCGATGACGGTCGTGATCTCCGACCGGGGCGTTCCCATCTCCGCCATCTCTTCCGGGCTCAGGCTGCGGAAGGGGCCGTTCGGTCGCTGGGCCAGGCGCTGGATCCTCTCGCGCGGAATCGCGTTGTAGGAGAGCCCACGGACGCACCAGGGCTCCCCGGCGTCCGACCCCACCCGCGAGTCGCCGGCGGCCAGCACCGCGGCGCGGGCGACGCGGTGGGCATAGCGGTGATCCGGGTGGCCGTAGATGCCCTCGGGGCCGAAGGTGACCACCGTCTCCGGCCGCGTTTCGCGGATCAGGCGAAGGAGCCAGTCGACGACCTCCCCCTCCGGCGCCTGAACGAAGGCGCCCGGGTGGTGGTTCTCGGGGGTGCCCGCCATGCCCGAATCGCGGTAGTCGAGAAAGCGGATGTCGGTCACCCCGACGACCGCCATCGCGTCCCGCATCTCCCGCTCACGAACCTCGCCAAGGGTTTCCGGTGTGGCTAGCGCCAGGTCGCTGATCTCGCCGGCTTCCCCTCGGGTGGCGGAAACGATCGTGACGGGGACTCCGCGATCCGTCAACGCGGCGATGGTGCCGGCACAGCCGAAGGACTCGTCGTCCGGATGAGCGTAGATGAAGAGCACGGGACCGCGCGCTCCCGCATTGCTCGCCGTGCGATTGTCCGTCGTTGGTCCGCCTTTCACCAATTCCCGCCATTGCCTCCGCTACGGCAACCGATCGCCAAACGTCCCGTAGAGCCACTCCAGATCGTCGGCCCGGTCCACGCGGTACACGCCGCCAGTTCCGGCACAGTTGCCGTTGATGCCGAACGAGGTCACACCGCCGACGACATTGGAAGACCCGATGAAGTTGGGACCGCCGGAGTCGCCGAAGCACGTGCCGCCCGTATTGGAGTTGTTCGAAAGCAGCAGGGAGAAGTCGCCCGTGAAGCCCGTGTTGATCTGAAGCAAATGGGGATAGGCCACCATGCGAACCCGTTGGTTGTTCGCCAACCAAGAGGCCTCATCTGGGAAGCTTTCCTGCAGGCCGTACCCCACCGCGGTAAAAGTCACGTCTTGCTGGCCGCGCTCCGTGGCCAACTGGTCCAATTGATCCTGCTGTGGCAGGGCGCCATATTGGCTCTTCCTAATCGGCTTGTCGAGCACGACGACACCCAGGTCGTAAAGATAGAAAGCGCTGGGGTCGTAGGACGGATGAGTGTAGGGCGTCCCGCCAACATCGCCCTTATAGGGATAGCCGTTGTCGGGAATACCCGATTCGACGTCTGCCGCAAACCAGATCTCGACGTGCGCCGCCGGTGCTTCGGTGCAATGCCCCGCCGTCAGAAAGAGGGTCCGTGACAGCAGCGTCCCACTGCAACGCCACAGCGGATTACCATTTGCATCCTGAGCGACCATAAGGCCAACGTAGGGGTGGCCTTCGCCATCGAACTCCCCGTCGGTAACAGCTGCAACCGGACCGACAGCGATTACCAAGGCGGCGATCGCCACTAGCGCGGTCATAAACGCCTTCGTTTGCATGGTCATCCCCTCTCTTGCTCTACGGCTGCCCGTCGCGTGTCAGGTTCTTGCTGACATATGCGGCCGCTCAGTAGTCCCTTGGCCAAGGAGTCAGCAGGAGCGCGGGTACCTCCAGGTCCCCAGACGGAGAGCCGACGGAGAGACGATATCGGCGCAGCCAATCGCCGAAGCGCATCCCGTCGGGAGTCGTTATACCGGACCTCCCAAGTCCAGACTGTGGGTTAGGTGCTTCTATTCTATCACGCCCTACGCCCGGCCCATGAGCCGGGCGACCCAGGACCCACTGCGTGGGCGATGCGTTGATGAACATCATGGTTCGCCGGGGGAAGCCACAGGCAGCACGACCGTGAGGTCGGCAATCCGGACAAGCGGGTAGCGAGGCATCGGCATTCCTCCGCTTCCAATTTGTTGCTGTGACCGACAGGCCGGTTGAGGAGACGAGGCCGCTCTACGCGGTTGCCCTCGTGTCGTGTCAGCTCACCGGTCTCCTGACGGCAAGCTCGCCAACGGGCCGCTGATCCTGGCATTGTGGCAAGTCGTCTCGTTGAGTGACATGACGAGGGGGTGACGTTTCACGTCCTCCGCTTTCCTTCTCGGACGCGGAGTGCTCCATCAAGCCGAACGACGCCTCCACCGGCACCAGGAAGGGGGCCTTTCGGGCGTGTCTATCTCCTATCCCCGCCCGGCTTTCCCCTGGTGCTGGTTCCCGGATCTCACTGTCTCGAGCCTGACCTCGAAGGCCGCGGCGAGGGAGCGTAAGCTCTTGGTGAGGGCCAGGCAGCAAATCGTGGCCAGGTCCTCACCAGTCATTCGGCGCGGGCGCTGGCGAAATTAGGGCGCGGCCCGATCGTCCAACTGTGTGCCGGGCGGCCGGTAGGGCCACCCGAAGACGACACCGGTCCGCTTGGTCCGTGCATGACGCCGAAGCCTGTCGCATCCGCGATCTCAAGCTTGACACGTCGGCTCAGATAGAGTCATTTCTCCCACCGAGACATGCTCCTTGGATCTGGACCGAGGGCCGGTGAGGTAAGTGTTTTCGCCCCATAGCTCCACCACTGGTGAACAAACAAGGGAGAAGTTCCTGGGAGTTCCCATCGTGCCGGCCGTCTAGTTAGTCCACGTTCCCACCAGACCCACTGCACTCTCTTGTCCCTGGCTCACTCCGAACGGCTCGGAGTGAGGGATGGCGAAGGGCAAAGAGAAGGCCGCCTGGGATCCTCCTAGGCGGCCTTCTCTTTTGATGTTGCCAAACTTCAGGCGGTGATTGGGCTTAGCGAATCATCACTGGTCCACGAGAGGGTCAACCGAGCGCGCACAGGTTCCGAACGCTCGTCGTCCGGATGGGCATAGATGAAGAGCACGGGAACGCACCCTCCCGATTGGGTCGCCATGGGATCGTCCGTCACCGCTCCACCTTCCTGTCCGGATCATTGTCTCCGACGCGGCCGAGCCGGCGAGGATGACACCCTCGCCGGCGGGTCCCCGCCGCCCTCACTGGGGGCCGTGATGGCGATTCAGCCCCCAACCACACGGGGCTAGGCGATGGCGGGCGCGTACCCGGCCTCCTGGAGGGCGGCAAGCAACTCCGGGTCGCTCGGCTCGATCAGGATCGGTTGGTTTGGTGCCAGCACGATCGCCGGAATGCGGCGCTGGCCCCCATTCTGCGCCGCCACCCAGTCCGACGCCTCCTGGCTCAGGTCCACGTCCACGAAGGCGTACTCGATGCCGAGCCGATCCAGCAGCGCTTGGGAGCGCTTGGTATCCCCACACCAGGTCGCGCCAAAGACCGTAATCCCGTCGCTCGTCGTCGCCTCATCCATGGTCCCTGCTCCCCTCGCCGGACGCCGCATGCAGCGTGCCGATATCCGGTCGTAACAGCCCGCCAGCCCCAACGGCCAGCGCGATGGTATCAATGATATAGCCCCTTCCAAACGGAAAGCAATAAGCCTGCCGTGCCAGCTGGTCGCGGAGGCTTCTGCGATCGATGGAAGCGTGCAGAAGGAAGGGACAGCGGACCACGACCTGCCGTCCAACCTCGTGGAGAGGGTTATTGCACGTCCCAGGCCCCGGTCGGACTGTAGAGCAGTCCTTCGAGCTTGCGCTGTCGCTCACGCCCCTTCTGGTAGCGGGCGTGCCGGTCGGGGTCCGGGCGGTAAACGGCACCGCCTTCTGCCGGGTCTGGAGCCGCGGCAAGGTCGGGCAGCGCGCCGACGGCTTCGAGAGCGAGCAAGGCCGCGCCCCGGGCGGACGCCTCGGCTTCCGGATCGAGCGTCAGCAGATCGTGGCCGAGCGTATCGGCTACGATCTGGAGCCAGAGGGGTGAGCGGAGGATGGCCCCGCCGTTCGCGACGATGGCGTGCTCGCGCTCCGCCAGCGGGCAGAGACGGTCGTAGATCGCCGCGAATCGGTACGCCACTGCCTCCATCCCTGCTCGCAGCAGCGCCTCCGGACCGGTCGCCAGTGTCAGCCCGGCCACCACCCCTGCCGAACGGTCGTGCCAGGCAGGGGAGCGCTCTCCGGCGAGAAACGGCAGAACGGTCAGGCCGTGGGCATCAGGGGGCAACGCCGCGGCAAGCTTGGTGGTTTCGTCCCCGTAGCCGACGCCGAGCAGCTTGCCGAGCCAGGCCAACAGGTTGCCGCCGTTGCTGAGCGCCCCGCCCAGGACGAACCGATCCCGGTCCACCCGGTAGGCCCAGATATCCGGCGGTACCGGCACGTCCTGCGCCGCTCGCACGATCCGCATCGCGCCGGAGGTGCCCAGAGTCAGCGCAATCCGCTCCGGCCCGACCGCACCGCTGCCGATGTTGGCGCAGGCACCGTCCCCGACCGCCGGATACCACGGCACCCCTGCCAGCACCGGCCAGCGGTCCGAGAAGGCAGGGCGCAGCGAAGTCCAGGGCTCGGTCCGGTCAGTCAGGGGCGGCACCCCTTCCGGCGCGACCCCGACTGCTTTCAGCACAGTCCGGTCCCACGCCTGACGGTGGACATCCAAGAGTCCGGTCGCCGAGGCCATCGAGACGGAGATGGCGTCACCGCTTTCGCCGGCCAGCCGTGCCCCGATATACTCCGAGAACCCTTGCCAGCGCGCGACCCGGGCGACCGCGTCGGGGGAGGTGTGGCTCAGCCATCGCAGCTTGGCCGGCCAAAAACTGGAGTGGAAGGGGCAACCGGTCCGCTCATGGATAACATCACCGGCGAAGGTGGCACGGAGCGCCGCGGCGTGGGGCGCGGAGCGGGTATCGGCCCAGAGGAGCAGCGGCGTCACGGGGTCGCCGTTGGCGTCGACGCCGACCAGGCTGTGCCAAAAGCAGGAGGTGCCGACCGCGGCAATCTCACCGACCCGGTCTCCCGCTCGCGCCAGCGCCCCGTCGATGCAGCGCACGAGCAGGTCGAAGAGGGGAACCGGGTCGGTCTCCGCCCCGCCGTCAACTGTGGTCCGGATGCGGTGCGCGTGCTGCTCCTCCGAGCCCTGCACCGCGCGGCCCCAGCGGTCGAAGAGCAGCGCCCGCAGGGAAGAGGTGCCGAGGTCCAGCGCCAGGACTAGGGGCGCCTCCGCGGCGGCGAGCGGGACGGTCGACGGCATCGGAAGGCTCCACAAGACCGGCACCGGCGGTTCCCGGTCGGTGCCGCAGTATAGCGGCCGGCTAGGATCTCTCTGCCCCGGCGCCGCCAGTTACTCTAGCGCACGCCCCACAAGAAGGTTACATTTCGGAAGTAACGGGCTGGCATGATACTGGGTGCGTCGAGCCCCGGATTGTAGTCAGTGCCGGTAAGCCCTGGCACAGGTAACGGTTCGGGGCGATGATAGAGTCCGAAAGGGAACGGTGCGGATGGCACCAAGTGATGGAGCCTGGACCTTCCTTAGACGACCGCCATTGGGCCGAGACCAGACGCCAGGGGGCAAGTTGCGAGTAATGGAGCATGCGGTGGGGATGAGCTTGGTGGCAGCGCCATCGAGAGGTGAGGCGGCAGGGATCGACGCGCCTCGATCATTCCACGCGCCGCTGCCCGCGGTCCCCTGGCGTCTGGCGCCTGACATCTGGCTCCTGCCCGCTGGCATCTGGCGTCTGGTGTCTGGCGTCTCACAACCGGCCTCCCGCTCGTGATCGTCGCACTGGCGGGTGGGGTTGGGGGGGCGAAGCTGGCCCAGGGACTCGCGTTGGCCCTGCCTCCGGGCGATCTCGTGGTGGTTGTCAACACCGCGGACGACTTTGACCTCTACGGGCTGCGGATCTGTCCCGACCTGGATACCGTGCTTTACACCCTGGCCGGCATCGCCAACCCAGAGACAGGCTGGGGCATTGCCGGTGACACCTACGCCTCGCTCGACGCCATCGCCCGCTACGGCCGGGAGCCCTGGTTCCGCCTCGGCGACCAGGACATCGCCACCCATATCCTGCGAACCGAACGCCTCCGGGCCGGCGCCACCCTCACCGCCACGATGGCGGAGCTTGCGGGCGCGCTTGGGGTCACGGCCCGCATCCTGCCGATGACAGACGACCCGGTCGCCACCCTGGTCGACACGCCGGCCGGGCGGCTGGAATTCCAGGAGTACTTCGTCGGCCGCAAGCAAGCAGACGATGTGCTGGGCGTCACCTTCCGGGGCATCGAGGCGGCGCGGCTGCCAGATGGGGTCGCGGCGGCAATCGCTGCCGCGCAACTCGTCGTCTTCTGCCCGTCCAACCCGATCGTCAGCATCGGACCGATCCTGGCGGTGCGGGGGTTCCGCGCCGCGTTGGACGCGGCCACCGCGCCGATCATCGCGGTCAGTCCGATTGTGGGCGGGCGAGCCCTCAAGGGTCCGGCGGACCGGATGCTGGCCTCGCTCGGGCATCCGGTTTCGGCCGCCGGGGTCGCCGGCCTGTACGCCGGTCTTGTCGACGGGATGGTGGTGGACGAGGCGGACCGGGACCTTGCACTCGCCATCGCTGCGGAATCAGGGATGGAGACGTTGGTCACTCGGACCGTGATGGGCGGCCCGGAGGACCGGCACCGGCTCGCCGTCGAGGTTCTGGCCTTCGGCCGCGGAGGGGTTGCCAGGAGCCGTGATCGACACGCGGCCGGAACCAAGGGCGCGACCGGATGACGGGTGGGGGCGTGGTCGCGGTGGTTCCGGTGTGAGCGCTGCGGGGTGGCAAGACGCGCCTCGCCGGCGAGTTGACGGCGGAGGCGCGGGAAGCGCTGACGCGGCAGATGCTCCGGTCAGTGGTTGGGGCGGCCCGAGATTCCGGATCGGTCGGCGCGGTCGTGGTCGTCAGCCCGGATCCCGCCGTCCTTGCGATCGCTCGCTCGCTCGGACCCGGCGTTGTGGCGCTGCCGCAGGGCCCGCTGCCACCTGGAGCGGCCGGGCTGGAAGCTGGCCTGAATGCCGCGGTCGTCCAAGGGCGTGACTGGGCGGCCGGCCATGCCGCGGCGGCGCTGCTCATGCTCTTCGGGGATCTCCCCCTGTTGACGGCAGATGATGTGCGGAATCTGGTCCGGCGGGACGCGCCTGTTGTGCTTGCCCCGGATCGGCACGGCACCGGCACCAACGCGCTCCTGCTCCGCCTAGGGGAACTGAACGGAAGCGGAGCGCCCTCGGGGCCCTTCCGCTTTGCCTTCGGCGCCGGCAGCTACGCCCGTCACGTCGACGAAGCCCACCGTCTCGGTCTCGAGGTCACCACCACCGTCATGCCTGGCACCGCCTTTGATCTTGACACGCCTGCCGACTGGCGGCGACTCGTGGGTGCCGGATGGGTAGTGGTTGACGGGGGCTGGGTGAGGGGTGATGGGGAGGCGGCCGAAGCTCGATCCGCGCTCGCCCCTTCGGGCCGGTCTCGCACGGGCGGCCGGCACCCGGTGCCTGCCCCATGACCCATTCCCCAGCACCCATTCCCCAGCACCCATCCGAACTGCGGATCTTCGGCCTCGGCGGGGTACCGGAGGTGACCCCGGGGGACGACGTGGCGGCACTCGTCGGGGCGGCCGTCGAGGCGTCCGGGCTCGGACTGGAGCCGGGTGACGTTCTGGTCGTGACCCACAAGATCGTCAGCAAGGCCGAAGGCCGGCTCGTCCGGCTCCCGGAAGTGGAGCCGTCCGCGTTGGCCAGCCGGCTGGCGGCGGACACCGGCAAGGATGCTCGGCAGATCGAGGTGGTGCTGCGGGAGGCGAAGCGAATCTCCCGCATGGACCGCGGGGTCATCATCGCCGAGACCGTCCACGGCTTCGTCTGCGCCAACGCGGGCGTGGACGCCTCCAACGTCGCCTCAGAGGTCGTCTGTCTCCTGCCGGAAGACCCGGACGCTAGCGCCGCCGGGCTCCGTGCCGCGCTGCGGGAGCGCTTCGGCGTCGACGTCGGCGTGATCGTCTCCGACTCCTTCGGTCGACCGTGGCGCAACGGGATCGTCAACGTGGCGATTGGGGTGGCGGGTTTGGCTCCCCTAGCAGACTATCGGGGTCAGCACGACCCGGCTGGCTACGAGCTGCGGGCCTCAGTGCTGGCCGTGGCTGACGAGTTGGCGGCGGCGGCAGAACTGGTGATGCACAAGCTGGAGGCGCGTCCGGTGGCCCTGATCCGCGGGTACGTCCCGCCGACGGACGCGCCGCCAGGCACCGGCCGGGACCTGGTGATGGACCCGGCACGAGATTTGTACCGGTGAGGTGGGAGTCGGGGAGGCGGGGAGTCGAGCGGGTCGGGAAGTTGGTAGGGGCGCACAGCCGTGCGTCCTTCAGCAGGCGGCACCTCCTCGAGTCCTCGACGCGCTCGACCCGCTCGACTCGTCAAACGAAGGGAGCACACGGCTGATGGGCATCGGCTACGCGGCGTCGTTCGAGCAGTTCCACCCGACGGACCTGCTGCGCTACTGCCAGCAGGCGGAGGGAGCTGGGTTCACGGCGGTGATGGCCTCCGACCATTTCCACCCCTGGGTGCCGAGCCAGGGGCAGTCGGCCTTCGTTTGGGCGTGGATGGGAGCGCTGGGAGCGACGACCGGGCTGCGGTTCGGGACCGGGGTCACGCCGCCGGGGTACAGGTACCACCCGGCGATCATCGCCCAGGCCGCCGCGACCCTGGAGGCGATGTACCCGGGGCGCTTCTACCTCGGCCTGGGGGCCGGGGAGGCGCTGAACGAGCACATCGTCGGCGAGTACTGGCCAGAGGCGCCGGTGCGGCTTGAGCGGCTGATGGAGAGCATCGAGATCATTCAGGCGCTCTTCACCGGCAAGGTGGTCAAGCACCGAGGCGGACACTTCAACGTCGAGAGCGCCCGGCTTTACACTCTGCCGCCGGCGCCGCCGCCAATCTACGTCGCCACCTCCGGCCCGATCATGGCCGGTCGGACGGGCAGGTTCACCGACGGCCTGATCACCGTTGGCGCGGCCGACGAGAAGCTGGCGATGCTGGTGGAGCGGTTCGAGAAGGGCGCGCGGGAGGCTGGCAAGGACGTCAAGGCGATGCCGAAGCTGCTCCAGGTGAAGGTATCCTACGCCGAGAGCGTGGAGGCGGCGACGGAGGCGGCGGTCAAGGAGTGGCCGAACGGGGGGATGAACTTCCCGAAGGCGGACATCCGCAA
>JALYMD010000093.1 GCA_030773875.1 Chloroflexota bacterium
CTCCGTCGTCACGCCCTGGGTCACTTTCGAGAGGGACCTCCGGTCGGTCAGGAACGGCACGATCGAGTGGGACTGGATGTCGATGAAGCCGGGGCAGACAACCAGGCCGGTCGCGTCCACCACCTCACCTACCGCCGCTCGGTTGATTCGCTCCGGTGGCGTGACCGCCGCGATCCGATCACCCGCAATGGCGACGTCGCCGTAGAACCAGGGGTTGCCGGTCCCGTCGACAATCCGTGCGCCCGTGATGAGCGTGTCCAACGACGGTGTGTTAGGGGTCATGCCGGCAGCATCCTCCTGCCTTCGCTCGGTCAACCATGCCGCGGTTCTTCACGCTCTACAGATGCGTGTCGAACTCATACCGCGAGCCGATCTGTGTTTCCATTGTTCCTTCCGTTCCGAGCGACGACGCTGATGCGCCCATCGCCCTCCATGAACGCCTCCTCCACCTGTGAGAGGTCGTTGATGCCCTGGAGCCGGACTTGGCTCAGGATCTCGTCCTCCGTCACCAGTTCTCGCCGCATGTTGCGCCGCAGCAGGCGACCGTCCTCGATCAGCTTCAAGGGGGGCGGGTGGACGAGCCGCTGGATGAGCGGGTAGCGGAACCCGAGCCAGTTGAGGGCGTGACTCCAGAACACGATCGTCGCCACCAGGAGCACACCATCCGGGATGGAGGTGTAATCGTCTGCCATCGCGTTCTGGGCCGCGTCGGCCAAGAGGACGACCACCAGCAGATCGGTGATCCCAACAGCGCCCGACTCGCGCCGCAGCACGGCGCGCAGGAGCCCGAAGAGGACTAGGTAGACCACCGTCCCGCGCAGAAAAATCTCCAGGAGTGGCGTGTGTGGGACGAAGGTCTTCTCCCAATCAACGTCGAATATCGGCATGCCCGTTCTTCCTCTGACCCCTCAATCATCTTCATCACTGCAGCCGGGATCTTCAGGAAGCACGGCACGTGCCCCCATCGGGCACGGTGCGTCACCTCGTGGCAAGGGCTGATCCCTCACCGCGATTGGGAAACGGTCGGTCGGGATTGCGAGATGCACGCCGCCTGGAGTTTAGTGAGCTCGTTTCCAGCCGACTCTGCCACGCGGCGCTCGAGCCAGGCTCGGCGCCACGCGGGGTGACGGCACGGATGGTCTGCGGGAGTGCCTTACTCCTCGTCCTTACCGGAGCGCGAAGCCTCCCGGATCGCCTCCACCACGCTGGCGTCGGCGAGGGTGGTAGTGTCACCAAGGGTTCGGCCTGCGGCGATGTCGCGCAGGAGGCGGCGCATAATTTTGCCGGAGCGCGTCTTCGGCAGGTCGGGCGTGAACATCAGCGTCTTGGGCTTGGCGATGGGGCCAATCTTTGCCGCGACGTGCTGGCGCAACTCCTCTCCAAAGGTGGGACTCGCGTCTGTCCCGAGTTTCAGAATCACGAAGGCGGAGATCGCCTCGCCTGTCAGGTCATCTGGCGTGCCGACCACAGCAGCCTCGGCTACGCTCTCGTGAGAAACCAGGGCGCTCTCGATCTCCGTGGTGCTGAGGCGATGGCCGGAGACGTTCATCACGTCGTCGACCCGGCCGAGCAGCCAGTAGTAGCCGTCCTGGTCCCGCTTAGCGCCGTCACCGGGGAAATAGCGTCCGGGATATCGGCTCCAGTAGGTCTCCCGGTAGCGCTCCGGATCGCCGTAGATTCCGCGCAGCATGGACGGCCACGGCTTGTTGAGGACCAGATACCCGCCCCCGCCAAGCGGCACGGAGTTGCCCTCCGCATCGACCACGTCCGCATCGACGCCGGGGAAGGGCACGGTGGCGGAACCGGGCTTGGTCGTGGTCAAGCCGGGCAGCGGGGCGATCATGATCGCGCCGGTTTCGGTCTGCCACCACGTGTCCACAACTGGGCACCGCTCGCTACCGATATGGCGGTAGTACCACATCCACGCTTCCGGGTTAATCGGTTCCCCGACGCTCCCGAGGAGGCGAAGCGAGGAGAGGTCGTGCTTCGCCGCATGCTCCGGGCCCCACTTCATGTGGGCTCGGATCGCCGTCGGTGCCGTGTAGAGGATGGAGACCTTGTACCGCTCGACGATGTCCCACCACCGATCGGGCGCCGGGTGATCTGGAGTTCCCTCATACATGACCCCGGTGGCGCCGTTTGCCAGCGGCCCATAGAGGATGTAGGAGTGGCCGGTGACCCAGCCGAGGTCGGCGGCGCACCAGTAGACGTCATCATCATGGAGGTCAAAGACGTAGCGGTGGGTGACGGCGCAACCGAGCAGATAGCCGGCAGTGGTGTGGACGATGCCCTTCGGCTTCGCCGTGGTGCCCGAGGTGTAGAGCAGGTAGAGCATGTCCTCGCTCTCCATCCGCTCTGGCTCGCAGATCGGATCCTGCCCCTCCACCAGATCGTGCCACCAGATATCGCGGCCAGCCTCCATGGTCACGTCCTGATTCGTCCGACGCGCCACCAG
>JALYMD010000094.1 GCA_030773875.1 Chloroflexota bacterium
CCTGGCGGCGGACCTCCCGCCGCACCTCGCCGCCGAACTGGCTGCCCTTTGGGCCGAACTCGACGAGGGCACGACCGCCGAGGCCCGGTTCGTCAAGCAGGCGGACAAGCTGGAGGCCTACCTCCAGTCTCGCGAGTACCTCGCGGCCGACCCGAACCGCCCGATGGAGTCGTTCGCCGCCGAGGTGGCGGACGTCGTCACCGCACCGGCGCTCGCAGACCTCCGCGACGCTATTGCCGCCCTGGAGGCCGCGGAGGGATTGGCGGAGCCGGACGGGAACTCAACGGACCCCGCCGCTCGGCCCGGGTCGTAGAAGCGCCGGTCACCGTCCGGCCAACGGCCAAGCACGCGCCGGCCCGGGACTGGCGCGTTCTATGACCCGATCCGTCGTCTACTCGGTGAACATCCCCGCGTCGTCGAAGGCGATCTCGCGCAGGTCGCCGAGCGGTTCGACGCGGCCGGTCGCGAGCAGCTCCGGCAGCAGGGTCTCGGAGGCCCAGAGCTCCTCCAGGTGCTCAGTGTCCCGGATCCGGGCGATGCGTGCCGTCGCCGGGTCGGTCTTGAGGCAGGTCGCCAGGGCGATCTGGAGGGCCTGGCGGTCGTTCTCGACCGTCATCGGGATGCGGGCCCCGGCCGGGGTCTTGGAGGTGATGTTGTTCATGTAGGTCGGGATTGGGTCGACCTTGTCGACCGCCCGCCGTAGCGCGACATCCGCCAGGCCGAGGCCGGTGGCGTTGCCTTCCGTGGCGTCGGTCAGGTCCCGGACGACGATTCGCTGGATCTGGGGCTCAACGGTCAACTCCGAGGCGGCGAGGTTGCCCGAGGCGTCCCGGTTGACCACGTTCGGGTCCATCCCGGCCCCGGAGATGTCCTTGCCGATGTAATCCACGACCAGCACGTCGTAGCGCTGGCCGGGCAGGCGAGCTAGCTTCCGGCGGGCGATCTCCAGCAGCTCCTGCTCCCGCTCCCAGATGCGCGAGGCCGGCACCGCTTCGATCAGGCTGAGACGACCGAACCCGTTCTCCACCAGCGCGACGCCGAACGGCACGTTGACCCGGCTGAGGGTGAAGCGCGCCACCGCCGGAATCAGGTGGTGGAACTCGGCAAAGCCCTGGGCGTGGAAGAAGTTGGCCCCCTTCTGCTTGCCGAGCCCGATCGCCAGCATCTTCATCAGACCGGACTCGACCGGGCCGTGGAAGTCCGTGTGGGGCTTGACCCGGCCGATCGGGATGACCGCGTCAGCTCCCTCGTAGGCGGTGCGGTCGAAGTAGACCGGAACCCCGTTCTCCACCTCGCCCAGCAGCACCGTCTCCATGCTGGCGCGGATCGGGCAGCCCATGGCGGCCTCGGTGACGCCGTAGTGGGCGATCAGCTCCTGCTGGCCCTCGGCGGTGGCGCCGCCGTGGCTACCCATCGCCGGCACGATGAAGGGCTCGCCGCCGAGCCGGCGCACCTCCGCCACCGCCGCCTTGAGCACCTCGTCGATCCGATTGATCCCGCGGCTGCCGGCGGTGAGCGCCACCCGGACTCCGGGGGTGATGGCAGCCGTCACCTCCGGTCGCCCGAACTCCGCCGCCATCGCGGCGGGGATATCCTCCACCGCTGACGCATCGAGTTGCTGCCGCACCTTCGCCCAACGGGGCAGCACGCCCTGCTCAAAGACCTCGAGGCCCATGCGTCACTCCCTTCGGTGGCGAGCGCTGTGCCCTACCGGCGCCGGTGTGCGCGGGTGCCCGCCCGTGGACATCATGGTGAAGCGGGACCTACCGGGTGTCAACCAGTGTCCGGTCCCGTGCGGGGAGGCAGCGGGACGGCCGAGCTGGACTCCAGCGGGTGCGAGGGTCTTGGGGCCGCCTCACCTACAGGTCCAGGTCGCAGCCCGCCAGTCCCTCGGTGTAGCCCGAGCGGAAGGCGTCGAGGCGCTGCTCCGATGTGCCGTGGGCCTCGGGATCATCGGCGGCGGTGCCTTCAGGATCCCCGGCAACGCCCGTCAGATAAATCGCCTCCTCGTAGTCCCCGGGGTCGAGCCAGCCCCGGTCTTCGGCGTTTGCCGTGTAGACGCCGGCTAGGCAATCGGCTTGTTGCTCCAGTTCGACGGAGTAGAGCCCGCCGTCCAGCTTCGGGTTCTCGGTGGCGTAGATGCCGAGCTGGGCCTGGACGTGGTGCCCCCACTCGTGGGCGATGACCGTCACCCAAGCGAAGTCGCCGACATTCTGCTCGACCAGCAGCCGGAACTCCGGGTTGTAGTAGATCGTCTCGTCCAGGGTGCAGTAGAAGGCCGCCGTCTCCGCAGCAGCAGCCCGCCCACAGGCGGTGACGATCGAACCATCCATCTCGACGATATCGTCCGGTGGGTCGTAGCTTCGTCCCGCCTCAGCAAATTGCCCGGCCCAGAAGAGGTCGACATCCCGGTCCAACTCAGCGGGGAAGGCGCTGACAAAGTCGGTATTTACCCCGCCGACATCCGGCGAATCCTCCACGACTGGCTGGGCTGGCACTGTCCCATCACCGTAGAGCGCGATCTGGGCGTCGACGAAGGCGCGGCTGGCGCCGAAGAACCAGCCCCAACCCTCGTCACTCTCGACGAGGTGGACGGTGCCGGGCACATCTGTGCGGACGCCGTCAGTCCAGTAGGGCTGGACAAAGGAGACCGACGCGGTCCGGCCGTAGGTCTCCCCGGTCACCGCCCACGTCCAGGAGAGGAACCTGA
>JALYMD010000095.1 GCA_030773875.1 Chloroflexota bacterium
GATTCAGGAGGACCGGTCCGATGACCGCGACCGTCAAGACCGAGACCGCGCCCAGTCCCGCCGCGTTGGACGAGAACCTGGGCGAGCACCTGGACGCCGCGGAGGACCGGGCGCTGAGATCCGTCCAACCGTTGACACCCGAGGAGTTGACGGATCTCCTCACACCGAGCGACCCCCGCCTCTCGCCGGACGGCCGCCACGTGCTCTTCGCCGTCGCCCCAAGGGGCAAAAAGGGGGAGCACAAGGAGCAGGCGATCTGGATCTCCCGGGACGGCGCCCCAGCCCGCCCCTTCACCGGAGGCACCGCCCACGACGCCAACGCCCGCTGGTCGCCCGACGGCACGCAAATCCTCTTCTGCTCCGACCGGGCCGAGCGCGGCGACGAGAAATTCAAGCTCTACCTGATCGACGCCATCGGCGGCGAGGCCCGGCCGCTTGGCGACCTCCAGGGCGAGCTGACGATGCCCTCCTGGTCCCCGGACGGCCGTTCGGTCGCGCTTCTCCGCAAGGACCCCGAAACCCCCGACGAGAAACGACGCAAGGAGGAGCGCGACGACCCCATCGTCGCCGACGAGAACCCCAAGGCGTCCCGCCTCTGGGTGGTCGACGCGGCCACCGGCCGCGCCCGCTGCCTCACCTACGGGACCCGCCAGATCTAGTCCTACGCCTGGGCGCCGGACGGTTCCCGGCTCGCGGTCCTGACCACCTCCTCCCCGGACCTCAACACGATCTTCGACGCGGGTGACCTCTGGCTCGCGCCGCTCTCCGGCGGCCTGCCCAAGCACGTCGCCACCTTCCCGGTCCTGCCCCACAACCCCGTCTTCGTGGAGACACCCGACGGCCCGGCCATCACCGTGCGCGCCAACAACCACCGTGCCGACCCGTCCGACTCCGTCTGGATCGTGCTGGTGACGGGCGGAGAGCCCCGGAACCTCCTCCCTGGCCACCCGGGCGTGGTCGAGGACCTGGTCGAGCTTCCCGGGTCTCCAGCCACGGTGGGGCTGCGGATGGTCGAGCGCACCCACGGCCTCGTCTACCGCCTCGACATCGCCGCCGGCGAGATCCAAGCGACGACCCCTGCCGAACTCCACGGCCGCGGCAGCGTCCTCTCCGCTCCCTCCTTCTCCGCCGACGGCCGCCGGGTTGCGTTTGTCTGGTCCGACGGCACGACGCCGGAGGAGGTCTACGTCGGTGATGTCGGCGGCGAAGCGGCGACGGTCACCACGCTCGGCGAGTCGTTCCGGGGCCGCCTCGCCCCAGTTGAGACCGTGTGCTGGTCAAGCACGGACGGCGTGGAGATCGAGGGGCTGCTCACCCTTCCGATCGGCTACGAGCCCGGTAAGCGCTACCCCTTGGTGGTCGAGATCCACGGCGGTCCCTCCTGGCAGTGGGAGGATCGCGTCTTCCTCGACTGGCACGACTGGGCGCAGATGCTGGCGAGCCACGGCTACGCCGTTCTCGCGCCCAACCCCCGCGGCAGCACTGGCTACGGGTCGGCGTTCCAGCAGCTGCTCCAGGACGACGTCGGCGGCGGCGAGGCGCAGGACCTCATCAGCGGCGCCCAGGCGATGGTGGAGCGGGGCATCGCCGATCCCGACCGCCTCGGCATCGGGGGCTGGAGTTGGGGCGGTTACCTGACCGCCTGGACGATCACCCAGACCGACATCTTCAAGGCGGCCGTGATGGGCGCCGGCCTGGCCAACATGGTCTCCGACCACGGCACCGACGACATCCCGGCGATGAACCTCTGGATCTACCCCGGGCAGCCCTACGACCACCTGGACCACTACTGGCGATCCTCGCCCATCCGCCACATCACCAACGTCAAGACGCCGACCCTGATCCTGCACGGGGATCAGGACGCCCGCGTCCATCCGACCCAGGGCATGGAGTACCACCGCGCCCTGAAGACGCTCGGCGTGCCCACGGAGTTCGTCCGCTACCCCCGGGAGGGACACGGCATCCAGGAGCGGCCCCACCAGATCGACCTGATTCGCCGCCTCGTCGCCTGGCTCGACCGCTGGCTGAAGGCGTAGGCGTGGCCGGGTCCCACCCCCAAGGGCGGGCCGATCTCGGCTTCGAGGATCGGGTGGCCGCCGGCCGCCTCCTCACCCGGGAAGGGCGCGGCGAGGCCGCGATCGCCCACTTCCAGGAACTCGTGAGCCGCGAGCCGGACAATCCCCGCGCCCACTACGAACTGGCCTGCGCCTACGACCGGGAAGGCCGGGAAGAAGAAGCCCTCCTGCCCTAGCGGCAAGCCTTCGCGCTCGGCCTGGGCGGGGAGGAACTGGCGAGCGCCTACGTCGGTCTCGGGAGCACGCTGCGCAACATCGGCCAACCCGAGGAGGCGGTGCGGATTCTCGCCGAGGGCCGCGAGCGGTTCCCGACCGACGGCGCCATCCGCGTCTTTCTCGCCTTGGCGCGGTTCAGCGCCGGCGACGGCCAGGCGGCGCTGGTGGAACTGCTGGATCTGTTGCTCGCCAACCCTGCCGCAGCGAACCTCCGCGGCTACGACCGCGCGATCCGCCTCTACTACACCGACGAGTTGCGCGCGACCTCAGGAACGTAGGCCCTTGCTCCCCGCAGCGGCACGTCAGACCGCGCCCAGCAGGCGGGTGATCGTCTCCACGTAGACCCTGGCCTGGACGACCAGATCGTCGACGTAGACCGCCTCGTTCGCCCCGTGCGCCCGCTCGCCCCCCGGCCCGAACCCGACCGTGTCGATCCCGGCCTGCCGGTAGAACCGCCCGTCGGTGGCGCCCGCCCAGGCGACGAAGTACTCCGGCTCCTGCCCCATCACCGTCTGCGCGCTCTCCTGGAGCGCCCGCACCAGCGGCGAATCCTCCGGGGTGATGTTGGCCTCGATGAAGTCGCCGTGGGGGTCCACCGTCAGCTCATAGGCAAAATCCGGGTCCTCGGCCGCAACCGCGTCCAGCGCCGCCCGAACCTCGCCCACCGCGCTCTCCTTCGTCTCACCGGGAATGAGCCGCCGGTCCACGGTGACGCTGCACTCCCCCGGCACCACGTTGTGGGCCACCCCGGCCTGGATCGAGTTGACGCTAATCACCGGTTGGCCGACCGATGGGTGGAATTTGTCCAGGTCCTGCTCCAGCGCCAGCACCCCCTTGGCCGCCTTGGCGATCGCGTTGATCCCGGTCGCCCGGGCGGCGGCGGTGTGGGACGCGCGGCCGATGAACTTGATCCCCAGGCCCAGGATGCCGCGCTCCGCGTTCCGGATCTTGAGGTCGCTCTTCTCCCCGATCAGGCAGTAATCGGGCCGCGGCAGGCGCCCGGCGGCGATCTCATCCATGAGATGAATCGTGCCGAACCGCGCGCTTAGTTCCTCGTCCGACACCACGTGGGCCTGGAGCCGGCCACGCAGGGGAGCGTCTTTGAGTAGCTCCATGAGATAAATCATCACCCCAGTGGAGCTCTTCATGTCGGATGCGCCGCGCCCAAAGAGTCGCTTCCCATCCGCGCTCAGACGGGGTTGGAACGGACCCGACTCCCAGGCGGCCGCGTCGGACACGGGCACGGTGTCCAGGTGGCCGTTCATCACCAGAGTCGGACCGGCTGTCGCGTCCCCGACAGAGATCACCACGTTCGGCCGTGCCGGGTCCTTGGCCACCACCTCGTGCTCGATGCCGCGGGCCGCACACCAAGCAGCAACGTGATCCATCACGGCGCGCTCAGCGCCGCTTGGGCTGGGAATCGCGACCAAGTCGCTGGCCATCGCCACGATCGCGTCCCGGTCCACTCGCGCTGTCCACGGATTCGAACTCGCCTGAACCGCCACAGAGCCTCCTCATCTGTAGGCGGCCCATCACCGGCCGCCCTTCTTGGTAGCCATCCCCGGCGCACATGCATCACGGCTCGCACTCGGCGTTGACAGCCGTAGACTGACAGCCCGTCTAGAGCCGCTCAAACCGCTCCACGTCGGCGACGAAGACGACGGCGCCGCCCACCTCCACCTCAAAGTTCTCAGGCATGTAGAGCAGGCCCGGCTCCAGAGCGGGAGAATAGGGCACCGCGATCTGTGTGCGCCGCCGGCAGGTCCGGCGCAACACGCCGAGCACCGATGCCACGGCCGAGTCTTCCACCCCGATAAGGAGGCTCGTGTTCCCCGTGCGCAGGAACGACCCGGTCGTACTCACCTTGGTGAACCGATGCCCGCCGCCGATCAACGCTTGGGTCAGCGCATCGGTGTCCTCATCCTGGACGATGGCGATCACCAGTTTCATTGGAGCCTCCGTCCCCATCTACGTCACGTTCTGCCGGCTCACCACGTCTCCGGGCCGGCAAGCCCAACACCTCGATGACCCGGCGAGTCGCGGCAGTCTAGCAAAGCATGCCAACCGCCGCCGGGCATCGTCATCGTGGATCGTAGGTTGGGCCAAAGATTGCGAGGTCAGTCCCTATCGACGCGAGGTCGAGTCCGCGTCGGGAGACGCAACCACGGGTGCCGCACCAGCGTGCTCCTCTCCATCCGCCGATCTCGGAGGCCGCGCAGCAACTGAGGCACCATGGAGGCCCTTCGCTTGAGCATTAGGCCCGGTTGACGCGACCAGCGGCAGGCTGAACCGGAAGACACTGCCCTGCCCCTGGCAGCTCTCAACCCAAATCCTCCCACCGTGGGCGGCTACGATCTCGCGGCAGATACTCAGGCCGAGTCCGAGCCCCCGATCCCCCGCGCTCGCCGCTCCCGACCGGGTGAACGGCTCGAACACGCGCGTCTGCTCTTC
>JALYMD010000096.1 GCA_030773875.1 Chloroflexota bacterium
TGGTCGAGAAGGGCGTCGACCTCCTTGTGGTAGACACGGCCCACGGCCACTCCGCCGCCGTCCTCGCGATGGTGGCCAAGCTGAAGCGTCGCTTGAACGTGCCGATCATGGCCGGCAACGTGGCCACTGCTGCTGGCGCCGAGGCGTTGATCGACGCCGGGGCGGATGTGATCAAGGTTGGTGTCGGCCCTGGCAGCATCTGCACCACCCGCGTCGTCTCCGGCACCGGCGTGCCGCAGATCACCGCCGTCCACAACTGTGCCACGGCCGCCGCCCGTCACGGCATCCCCGTGCTGGCCGATGGCGGTATCCAGTACTCCGGCGACATCGCCAAGGCGATCGCGGCCGGCGCCGACGCGGTGATGCTTGGCAGCCTCCTCGCCGGACTCGACGAGAGCCCCGGGGACGTGGTCCTGTTCCAGGGCGAGCGCTTCAAGGAGTACCGCGGGATGGGATCGCTGGGCGCGATGAAGGCCCGCTCCTACTCCAAGGACCGCTACTTCCAGGAGGGCATCGGCAACATCCAGAAGCTGGTGCCGGAGGGCATCGAGGGCCGGGTTGCCTACAAGGGACCGCTCGGCAACCTGGTCTACCAGCTCGTCGGTGGCCTCCGCTCCGCGATGGGGTACGTCGGCGCCGCTGACATCCCGGCCCTCAAGCGCGACACCCAGTTTGTCCAGGTCACCGCCGCCGGCCTCCGCGAAAGCCACCCCCACGACGTCACCATCACCAAGGAGGCCCCCAACTACCGCGTCGGGAGCTAGCACCGAGGCGGGGCCGGGCTGGTCACGGCCTCGCCAAACCCCGTCGTTGTTCTCCTAGTGAGGACTCGGCCGGGGACATCCGTTCGTCCCCGTCGACGTGGTGCACGACGCACGACGGCATTGACGCCTCGGGATCCATAGCCCACCATCCAGGGAAACGGCTTGGGCGAGGAAGCTGCCATGTCGCTCACGACCCACTCGCTGACCTACGACGATCTCGCGCGGATGCCGGACGATGGCAACCGCTACGAGATCATCGCCGGAGTGCTTTGCGTGAGTCCGTCACCCACAGAGGTGCATCAAGCCATATCGTTCCGGCTCACGCTGCTGGTAGGCAACTTCGTTACTGCGGAGCGTTTGGGCAAGGTCTACGCCGCCCCGTTCGACGTCCGGCTGTCAGAGCAGGATGTCGTGCAGCCTGACTTGATCTTTGTCAGCCGGTCGCGCTTGTCGATCATCAGCCCGACTTGTATCGAGGGCGCACCCGATCTGCTCGTCGAAATCCTCTCTCCCTCCACCCGCGACCGCGACCGCACCCGAAAAGCGCGGCGTTACGCAATGTCTGGGGTGCCGCAATACTGGCTCGTCGATCCCGATGCGAGGACGGTGACGGTGCTTTCCCTCGAACGGGGAACCTACCGGGCCCTGCCGAAAGAGCAGGGGGTCGTTCGATCGGCCGTTCAGGAGGGCTTCGAGATCGATTCGGCGACCGTGTTCGCCACCCTCGTGGAAGAGGGATAAGGGCGTCAACTCAGCGAGCCCTGCTACGTCCAGCCGGAGCGTGGGCAGACGAGGTGCACCGTAGGCTCCGGTATCAGTCTTCCTTGGCCCTGCTGTCGCCCTTAACCGTCACGATGGGGCGGAGCGTGTGCACCACCTCGACCAGGTCAGTCTGGCGGGCTAGCACGGTGGTGACGTCCTTGTACGCCTGCGGCGCCTCGTCCAAGTAGCCTTTGGACGGCTTGGTGTGGGTGCCGGCGAGGGCGGCTTTGAACGCTGCTTCGTCGATCGCTTTGCGGGCCTGGTTACGCCCCATCCGCCGCCCAGCGCCGTGGGAGCAGGAGGCAAAGCTCTCCGGGTTGCCTCGGCCGCGGACGATGTAGCTCGGTGCCCCCATGCTTCCCGGGATGATCCCGAGTTCGCCGGCCCGGGCCGAGGTCGCGCCCTTGCGGTGGACGATCATCTCCTGCCCGCCGTGCTCTTCCCGGCGTGCAAAGTTGTGGTGGATGTTGATGAACGCATCCCGCCCGCCGACTTCCTCCTGCTCCATGCCGAGCGCGTGCAGCATCGCTTCCAGCATCCGGTAGCGGTTCTCCAAGGCAAACGAGGTGGCCCACTCCATGTCGTGCAGATAGTCCTGGGCGGCATCGTCGTCCAGCGGCAGCGACCAGAGTTCCGGCGGCACCTCCAATCCGCGGCGGGCCGTGATCGCCCGGGCCTCATGCGCGTAGTGGTCCGCGATCCGCAGCCCGGTGTGGCGGCTGCCGGAGTGGACCATCAGCCAGATCTGATCGGTCTCGTCGGCCTGCGCTTCCAGGAAGTGGTTGCCCCCGCCCAGGGTGCCGAGTTGAACGGCCGCCTTCTCCCGGAACAGCGTCTGCAGCTCGGTCGCCGCCAGCTGGGTGTCAAACCCGCTCCACCGCTGCCGGTCGCGGTGGACGCCGAAGCCGGTTGGCACCAACTTCCGGACCTCGTCCGCCCACCGGCCCCAGTAGCGGGCGTCCATCCGCTTTGGCCGGTACTCCCGCCCCGTCGCCACTGCACACATCCCGCAGCCAATGTCCACCCCGACGCCGGCCGGCACCACCGCGCCCAGCGTCGGAAAGACGGAGCCGATCGTGACGCCGAAGCCGACGTGGCAGTCGGGCATGACCGCGACGTGGGGACCGACCTCCGGGTGGTGGGCCACGTTGCGGAGCTGGTCCATGGCTCCCGGCTCGATCTCGGCCGGGGGCAGCCAGGTCTTGATCGGGGCACGGAGCCCCGGTTCCTCGATGGTCTCCACGTTCCCCGCTTTCCTACGTCACCCCTTGGCCGGTCTCGGCCTCCAGGATCTGGTCGGCCACCTCGCGCAGATCCGCCCCGACGATGTCCGGTCGCTCCACCAGCGGGTCGAGGACCTGTCCCGAGCGGCCGACGAAGGCCGCCGCGCAGCCCGCCCGCAGCGCACCCGCCACGTCCCAGGCGTGAGCGGCGACGAGCCGTACCTCGCCAATTGGCACGCCCATCGCTTCGGCGGCCATGCGGTACGGCTCCGGCGCCGGCTTTAGCCTCCGGGCGGTGTCGGCCGAGAGGGTTTGCTCGAAGAGATCCCGCAGCCCGGCGTTGACGATTTGGGCGTCTCCCACCGCCGCGGTCGAGTTAGTCAGGGTCGCCAGACGCAGTCCGCTGTCGCGTAGGCGCATCAGGCCTTCCCGCACGTCCGGGTGGGGCGGCAGCGCACGCATCCCTTCCCGGACTGCCTGCCGGTCGTCGTCCCCAAGGGAGATTCCGCGGCGGGCGGCCAGCATGTCGAGCGCGGCCATGCCGATGGCCCCGAAGTCGGCGTAGGCGCCGGTGATCGTGGAGACAAACGCCGACAGGAGCATCTGCTGGAACCAGGCTTGGCGTGCGGCGGCGTCCCCGAAGATGCGTTCAAACTCCGAGTCCAGCGCGCCGAGGTCGAGCAACGTCTCATTCACGTCGAAGACGATCACGCGGGCCATGGCACTCCTCTTGGTACCGCTGCTTCGATTGCCGATCGGCCGGCCGCATACCGCCGAACGCGATGCACCGTCGCACGAACGAAGCCGCACCCACCCGAGATCATCTCCTCCAGGCTATCTCGTCACGTCGAGAACAGGCGAATGGGTCCCTACGTGGGCAAGTCCCGGTGGAGGAAGACCAATAGGCCGCCAGCCGTTCCACCGAGGCCAATCAGGCCAAGTGTGATGACGTGCTGTGCCGGCAGTGCGCCGTTGACAAGCGATTGCGACGGGTCGTAATAAGCAAAGATGCTCAGCGGCTCCAAAGGCTC
>JALYMD010000097.1 GCA_030773875.1 Chloroflexota bacterium
GAGCCGGGCTCGATGTGACGGATCCAGAACCGTTGCCAGCGGCCTCACCACTCTGGTCGATGGAGAATGTCATCATCACCATGCACACGTCGGGCGGAACCCCACGCTACTGGGATCGGGCGCTCAATCTCTTTGAGGATAATATCGATCGGTACATCATGGGGCGGCCACTGCTCAATGTCGTTGATCCGGCTGAGGGGTACTAGGCGAGTATCCTGAGGAGGGAACGGACGGGTCTTGACACCGGAGTCGCCCCGTACATAATGTACGTACACCGCTTGGCCGGAATTGGCTGATCGACGCCGAAGAAGGAGAGTGGTCCTGACGGAGGATTGGGACGTCGCGAAGGGGGGGTAGGGTGCGTCAGCACAGAATCGCAAGCATCTCCCAGCATGCTGGTCGTCGACTCGCTCAACGCAACCTGAGCTACGAAGATGTCGGGTACGTCTTCGCACACGGCCGCGTTCTCCATACCGGCAAAGCCTGCTTCGTTCACCTTGGACGCCGCGACATCCCCATCGAGCACCGGCGCGAAGACCGGATCCGGCGACTAGAAGGTACCGTGCTTGTCCTCGACCCAGTCACGGGTCAGCATCTCACGACCGCTTACCGGAACCGTCGACGTGGGAGCCGCGACATCAAGCGCAAGTCGAAACACTCGCTCCTGGGCTGGTAGCTCCATGGTTGCTCACCATTAAACGCCCGGTTCGCTTGGGGGCTCACGTAGCGTGATCAGGGACTCACCGGCAGCTCGTCCCGCGTCCCTTATCGTGTCTCGTCAGTAATCCCATGCTTGAAGGGCGCTGTCTCGAGGCGGGCGCCCGGAGCGAAGGCACAGGGCTGAACGAGATCCTCGCGGTCGTTCATGGCGTAGCGGGCGTAGTAGCCCTGGCGGAGCGATGTCTCCAACGTGGCCACCTGATCGCCGGGGAGGAGGGCTAACGCGGTGCCGCCCCCCCCGCCACCCATCATTCTCGCTCCCAGGACGCCCTCGACTCGCAGAATGTCCCTGACGAGTTCCTCCACACGGGGATGGCTGACGTCGTAGTCGGTCGCCGAGGAGCGGCCCGAAGCAGTCATCAGCCGCCCGAACGTCTGCCAGTCAGCCCGGCGTAGTGCCGCTACTCCCAATTCCACGCGCTCGGTCTCGGTGATGATGTGGCGCAGGCGGCGGGCGAGCAGAGGTGGCAACCCCTCCTGGGTGAGGCGCTCCATTTGCACCCGACCGATCGCGGCCACGTCCGGGACATCCTCTTCAAGCACTCGGCGCGCGGTCTCAAGAATCTGCCTTGCTTCCTCGACGCGGGTGGGATAAGCGGACGCACCGAGAGAGCGGTCTACGCCGGAGTCGGCAACGACAAATGCCAGAGTCCCCAGATCCGGGTGAAGATGTTCCACGGTGAGCGTTGCAGCGTCAAATCGAATGACACCGCCTGCTACAGAGGCCGACTGGTCCATGGTGCCGCAGGGCGTCCCTGCACGGTGCTCGGCCTCTTGAGCCAGCAGCACCCACTGCTTCACCTCCAATGGCTGCTGAACCAGCGCCGAGGCAAGTGCCACGCAGAGAGCGGCAGACGAACTTAGTCCAAACCCAATCGGCACGTCTCCGGCGAACGACACCTCTAGTGGGGTGCGGAGACTGAGTTCTGGTCGCTCCTGCACCGCCGCGACGAGGCCCCGGACGTAATCGAACGGGCTGCCTGGAGGGGCGCGGTGACGCCATCCGTTGAAAGCCGTCGCCTGGAGTTCCTCTAGGTTCATGCCCAGGTCCGCGGCGACGAGGCGAAGGCGTCCCGGCTGTCCGTCGATGTCACGGGCCAGGACGGTCAGGACCCGGTCGATGGCTGCCGCCAGCACCGGACCGCCGTTGTAGTCCAGGTGATTGCCAAGGAGTTCAATACGTCCGGGCGCAGTGGCCCGCACCGAGGGAGTCCAGCTTCCGCCAAAGGCGGCTTTCGCTCCCGCAATCGCGCGGGCTACCGCTGGTGCGGAGGCAGCGTCGGCGCTCACGGGCTTCCGATAGACAGGATTGCGGGGCGTCCCGATTCCTCGTACCGGGGCCACCTGTCGTCCAGGGTTAGCACGTCGGCACCGCGTTCGCTTACGACAAAGGTGTCCTCGCTCTTGGCCCCGGGCAACGAGGGATTCCAGGCGAATGCTTGGTTCATCTGGACGACGCCTTCAGTTGTTGGCGTCACCCGCTGGTCCCGGCCGCTGTACCCGGTCGAGCCGCCCTGGTGGTGATCGCGCCATGCGTCCGGCTCTCCGATATCGGCGTAGCCGGGGATGAGCGTGTTGGTGAAGATGTCGGCGAGGGCGGCTCCTGGTCTTGTCGCGTCCATGATCCGGCGATCGAGATTGGCGACGAAGCGATGGCGATCGGATAGGGCATCTGGAACAGGGCCAAAATGGATCATTCTGGTCAGGTTCGCAACGAGCCCCCACTTGCGGGCGCAGAAGACCACCATCGCCATCTGCTCGATCCGGCCGTCACTGTACAAGCCGTGCCGGTCCTGCCAAAGCCGGTCGTCGGCGCAGACGATGTCGACCTCCTGCGCGATGCCGAAGCTGTGCAGTTGGCGGTGCGCCTCCGCCACGACAGCCGACTCAGGCGTCCCGCGGCGGATATCGCGGCAGACCTCGGTCATCACCTGGGAGGCGGTGGCACCGAGCCACCGGTATCGCTCCAACTCTCTCGGCAGCAGGCTGGCACGAAGCTGCATGATCTCTTCACGGAGGTCAAGCAGCGAGACGCCATGACTCTGGAGGGCTTGCACGAGCGGCGCGTCGGCGAGGTCGGTGGCAAAGATTCGGGGCTGACCAGGCATGCTCTCGATGGTCGCCCGGACGACATCGCTCTCGTGCCATGGTTGGGCCACGACATCGACGTCGAGGTCCGAGAACTCGTCGCGGAGGAGGCGCGGCAACTCGATATTTTCGGTGACCAGGGTGACGCGTTCGCGTGACACGACAAATGCCATCACGCCGGTGTCAGACTGATGCCAAATCTCGGAGCGAGATCCCTGGACTGATTCGAGCGCAGCTCCGTCGGCAGGGCCTGACCCGAGCCATGAAAGGTTTGCCCGTGACCGGAGCAGGAGGGCATCGAGTCCTGCCCGGTCTAGCAACCCGACAATCCGCTCGTGCTTCGCCCGAAACTCGGTCGCGCGATCCATGACCGCCTCCAGCGCCGAAAGGCCCGATCAGTTACTGGTCTATCTCCAATGGCCTTTGGAGCGCGATCACCTGCGCATTTGAACTACCTTGAACGCCTCAGCGAGTTCGAAATCCTGGCCCGTCGCCAGCTCCGCTGCTCGCTCCCGCATCCTCTCGCGGAGGCTCTCCGCGCTGCCGACCTGGCTGACATGGGCCATCAACGCATCGATCTTGGCATCGAACGTGTCCGTAATGTCCACGAACTTGTCAGGCGTTTCGGCCCCGAAGTACCAAATCTCGGCGGTCTTGTGGGGCTCCAAGCCTTCCTCAAGGTGCTCAGGGAAGTAGAGATGGTCGCGGGCGGTCGGATAGACGGCGTCGTGGGTCGCAAAGCCCACGGCTCGATGGTCGGGATGAAACGCATACGGTCGGAAGGGATCGTGGGTGATAACGACGTCGGGTCGGTGAATGCGGATCATCCGCACGACCTTCTCACGCAAATCGAGATCTGGCACTAACCCCCCATCCTTGCAGCGCAGAAACACTACTTCGGCCACCCCGAGCCGGCGAGCCGCCTCCAGTTGCTCCGCCTCACGTGTGGCGGCAAGTTCGCCAGGACGGACAGACCGATCCGACGTTCCCCGATCACCCGATGTCACCTGGATAATGATGACCCGCTTCCCGTCCCGGCACAGCCCCGCCACTGTGCCAGCCGAGGAGAACTCGGAGTCGTCGGGATGGGCAACTACGAGCATGTAGACCTGGAACGCTTCTGGTGTCGACTCCGCCATCGAAACTCGCTTCTCCTCATCTGCTCTAATCTCGAACGATGCCAAACCTCAGGGTACCCGTAGCTCAGCCGCCGAGTTCAATCTCATGTGCAGCGAGTGATCAGGGCGGGAGCAGCCGTTCGGTTCCGCTTCAGTTCGTGCTGCTCGCTGCCCAACCCGGTCCGCTGTAGGGTTCTGCAGACTGACAAATCTCGCTGCACCCCGACCAGCACTAGGCGCCGGTCTCCTCATGTTCGAGGAATGAACGTACCTGATCCACCACCCGCTCCCGCGGGCACGTCTCCTGGATGCCGGTGCGAAGATTTTTCACATTGCAGACGCCGGCCGCCGCTTCTGACGCACCGACAATCACGGCGATGGATATCTCCTTGCGCCCTGCGTATTTGAGCTGATCCCCCACACTGCGCTGTGGTTGCACCGACTGGTCTACCCGCAGGCCGGCTCCCCTCAGGACGCCAGTGATTCTCGCGGCTGCCTCGATCGCGTCGGGGAATGCCGGCACAAAGACATCCGCGACGCTTGACCTGATTAGCAACAGGTTAAATTGCTCCACAACCTCAATGATCCGCTCCAGGCCTAACGACATGCCTGTAGCCGGCACTGGACGTCCGAGGAAGGTACCGACGAGACCGTCGTAGCGCCCTGCCCCGGCGACTGAACCGACTTGCGGCTCCTCCACAGTCGCCTCAAAGACTGGCCCTGTGTAGTAGTCAAGGCCGCGGGCGAGGGCCAGATCAAGGGTGTAGCGGTCCGATGGTACTTGGAGCTCGCCTAGGTACCTGAATAACTCGGACAGTTCGTCCACCGCCAGGGTAGCGCCTGGAATTTCTACCAGTTCTTCTCGGAACCCTGCGAGGACGTCACCCGGCTCACCGGTGCGGCCGACAAGGTCGAGAACCCGCGCGGACGCCGCCGCGGGGATGCCGGAACCCTCAAGTTCTGCGCCAACGGCGGCGCTCCCGATCTTGTCGAGTTTGTCGATGACTCGGTAGACCCCAACGGCTTGAGCGTCCGGGACGCCGGCAGCACGGGCAAGGCTCTCGAGCAACTTCCGATGATTGATTCGAATCGTGAAGGACGGGAGACCGATGGCACTCAATGCGTCGATCATGACCGAGGCGACTTGAGCATCCGCCAGCATTGACGGCGACCCAACGATGTCAGCGTCGCACTGCCAGAACTCGCGGAACCGACCTCGCTGTGGCTTCTCTGATCGCCAAACGGGAGCCATGTGGTAGCGCTTGAAGGGCAGCACGAGCTCGTTTTGGTGCATCGCCACGACGCGGGCCAGCGGCACGGTGAGGTCGTAACGAAGCCCGACCGCCCGGTCCCCTTGGTCCGAGAAGTGGTACATCAACTTCTCGTTCTCGCCCGCCTTCCCGGACAGGACCTCGAGATACTCGATGGCAGGCGTATCCAGAGGCTCGAATCCATGGCGCTCAAACACCTCCCGCACAATCGCCATCATCCGCTGCCGGAGGATCATCTGGCGGGGGAGGTGATCCCGAAAGCCTTTGAGGATCTGTGGCTTGCGAGCTTTCACCGGAGACGCCAGCGTCTTCACCTGTTCAACCATCATTCACCGTCTCCAAATGGAGGAGTCCTCACATGTCTCCCGGTGTGCGCATCCCGGGGCCTCTCGTCTCTCCACTCGTCACTGGCTCTCGCATCAAGATCGCGATTGATGCTTGGAGAGTTCATGGACGACATGAGGCAGTTCCGGAAGGATCAACCGCTCCATAGCGAGAGTCACCGCATTCGACGACCCGGGAAGGACGAACACCGCTCGCCCCCGTAGGGTGCCCCCGACCGCTCTCGACATCATAGCCGCCGCGCCGATTTCGGCGTAGCTCAACATGCGGAACAGCTCTCCGAATCCGTCCAGTCGCTTCTCGAAGAGCCCGGACACCACGTCGTAGGTCGTGTCGCGCCGGGCGATCCCGGTTCCTCCATTGCTGATGATGGCCTGCAGGTCACTTTCAGTTGTCCACATCCGGAACACTTCGGCAATCTGGTCCGGCTCGTCAGGCACGATGCGGTAGTCGAGGACGCGATGATCGCGTTCCTGTAGGAGACGCCGGATCAGGGAGCCGCTCGCGTCCGTCTGCTCTGTCCGCGTGTCGCTCACGGTCAAGACAGCGCACCGGACCGAGGAGGAGCCAGCCGCCCGATGTTCCGCAGCTGGGCTTGGAGGGGTCCCCGTTGTCTCACTCACGCGGGAATCTCTGCCGGATCGAGGGCGGTCAGGGCGAGGGCAAGGGCGGCATTCCCGACTAATGCCTCGCGCATCTTCCCGAGGTCAACTTGGTCGTGGATGGTGTGGGCGAACCGCTCCTCCCCGGGCGCAAATCCGATGGTGGTGATTCCATGGTGCGCTAGGTGGCCACCGTCAGTAGCGAAGGTCCAGGTGCCGACATCAACCCGGCGACCCAGCACGTGCTGGAGGCACTCCTGCGCCGAAAGGAGGGCTGGCTCGTCCGCCTCGGTCTCGAATCCGCGAGTGGGCGGCATCGTGGCGGACAGGCCGGTGTAGCTCTGCACCGGGCGCCCAACCGCTTCCACGGTTCCCGTCACGCCGGGCACATCTGTCTCGGCGGCGCGCAGGATTGGTTCCAGACGGCTGCAGATGTCGTTGATGCCCTCCGTGGGGACGTTACGCCAGTCCAGGTACAACGATACCGTGCCCGGTGTCACGTTCCCGCTCGTTTGATCAGTCTCGATCAGGGTTGGGGCGACGCTGGAGCCACCGAAGGTCGGGTGGGTGACCATAGGCAGGTCCTGGATGCCGAGAAGGAACCGTGCGGCGGCGAAGTGAGGATTCCGACCGCGCTCTGGCGCGCTAGCATGCGTAGAAAGACCGGTGAAGGTGATCTTCATCAACGCGCGACCACGGTGTCCACGACAGATTTGGTTATTCGTGGCTTCGGCCAGAACGGCGTAGGTGGTGGGCATTTCCTTCGCAAGGCACTCGCTGCCAAAGCCTCCCACCTCTTCCAGAACGACTCCCGTGACGTAGACATCCCCCGCAGGGCGCAATCCAGCGTGCTTCAGCACGGGAACCAAGAACACTTGGGATGCGAACGCCCCCTTCACATCCGACGCACCACGCCCGTAGAGGATGTCGTTCTCAATGACCCCTCCGTATGGAGGTCGGTCCCATAGGGCATGATCGCCGGGTGAGACGTGGTCCAGGTGGGCGTTGAACTGGACGGTGGGTCCTGCGTCCGTGCCTCGGAGGAGGCCGATGATGTTGCCCGCCGGATCGCGCCAGACATCGTCGTAGCCCAGAGAGCGCATCGCCTCAGCGACGATGTCAGCAATCTCTCTCTCTTCACCCGGCATACTCGGCGTTTGGACCAGGCGCTGGGCGAACCGCGTCATCTCATCATAAAACTCGGACGCTGCCCCCAGGAAGGCCTCCCTCGTGGGCGTTGAAGCGTTCTTCCCTACCAACCGGCGATCCTCCACCCTCTTGTCGGCCTCGACGCTGCGCCTATCCTAACAAGGGTCTGTTGCAAAGAGAGTCTCTCCACTTCGTGCCAACCAGCCCCTACGCCAACCGGCACTCAATCGCGCGCCACAACAGTTCGGAAAAAGCGGAGAGCACGGCTCAGTTTTGCGGGCCGCGCTCTCCAAGGGTCAAATGGAATTCGGGTTACGCGGCTGGGGTGGCCATGTCCAT
>JALYMD010000098.1 GCA_030773875.1 Chloroflexota bacterium
GCTCGGCCGAGGTGGAGGAGGTGCTGGCCCAGGCGAGCGATCTGGCCGGGGTGCCGCGGACCATCCACGATGTGCTGGAGAAGGGCGAGTTGCCCTTTAGCACGATCGAGGACGAGCGGGGCACGCCAGTGCCGCTGGCGCAGAGCAACCTGGATCGGTTCCTCCGCAGCGCGGACCGGCGGGTCCGGCGGGAAGCGTGGGAGCGTTCCGCCGACGCCTATCTCGCGCTACAGAACACCTTCGCGGCGACGCTTGCCGGTGGGGTCAAGCGGGACGTCTTCTACGCCCGTGCGCGCGGCTACGCCTCCTGCCTGGAGGCGGCGCTGGACCCGCACGCCATCCCGGCCGGGGTGTTCCACAACTTGCTGGAGACGGTCTGGGCCAACCTGCCGGTCTGGCACCGATACTTCCGGGTGCGGCGCCGGTTGCTCGGGATCGCGGAGGGAGACCTGCGGGGCTGGGACCTGACAGCGCCACTGGCGACGAACCCGCCGGACCTGCCGTGGACGGAGGGGGTGGAGTTGGTGCTGGCGTCGCTGGCACCGCTGGGCGACGCGTACGTCGGGATCGTGCGGCGGGGGTTGGACGAGCGGTGGGTAGATCGGGCGGCGAACGCCGGCAAAGGCGGCGGGGCGTTTAGCTGGGGGTCGTACCGGACGGCGCCGTTCATCAGCATGGTCTACCGGGACGATCTGGGCAGCGTGAGCACGCTGACCCACGAACTGGGCCACTCCCTCCACTCCTACCACGCCTGGGAGGGGCAGCCGATCACCTACTGGCCCTACTCGATGTTCACGGCCGAGACGGCCTCCAACATGCACCAGGCGCTGCTGGGAACGCACCTGCTGGAGGCGAGTCAGGAGCGGGACTGGACGCTGGCGGTGATCGAGGAGCGGATGGCGAACCACCTGCGCTACCTCTTCACGATGCCGATCCTGGCCCGGTTCGAGCTGGACTGCCACGAGAAGGCGGAGCGGGGCGAGGCGCTGACCGCGGCGGGGATGAACGCGACGTTGCTGGAGCTGTACCGCCAGGGCTACGGCGGCGAGGTGGTGCTGGACGAGCCCCGGATGGGGATCACCTGGGCGCGGTTCGGGCACCTGTTCACCGGCTTTTATGTCTTTCAGTACGCCACCGGGATCTCCGCCGCGGCCGCGCTCGCGGCGAAGGTGCAGGAGGAGGGGGCGCCGGCAGCCGAGCGCTACGTCGCCTTTCTGCGACAGGGAGGGGCGGGGGACCCCATCGACCTGCTCCGCGAGGCGGGCGTGGACATGACCTCCCCCGCTCCTGTCCAGGCCGCGTTCGACATCCTGAGCGGCTACGTGGACCGCTTGGAGGAACTCGCCAGGTAACACAGGAGACAGGGTTTCGCGGGCAATGGCTGCGGGTGAGGAGAGTTCGGGCAGCTTGATCCTAGATGAAAGCGGGGGCCGCCACTGGGCGGCCCCCGCGCTGCGTGTGGGTTCCAGAGGTTCCCGCTACGAGACGGTGATCCGGCCGACCATGCTCTGGCCAATCGGGTCGTCCGGGCCACCGGCGTGGAGGATGCAGTAGTACTTGTACTCGCCGGGGGTGTCGAAGGTCAGATCGAAGGTGTCCGGGGTGTCGTACTCAATCCCCACCAATTCCGGTAGGACACCCATATAGCCGGAATTGACGAACCCTTGGCCGTTGTACGCCGCCGGCTTGTCGGATGGGAAGAACGTGATGGGGCTGACGAAGACCTGCGGCGGGCCACCCGCTGGCGGCGCGATGATGATGTCCTCAGGCTGCTCCGCGCCGCCCAGGAAGGTGACGGTGTGTGGGCTGATGCTGCCCCGGTAGTTCCATCGCACCGTGTCACCTGCCTTGATCGACAACTCGGCGGGCAGGAAGGCCAGCAGTTCGACGCTTTCCTGGCCGGGGCCAACCGCGACCTCGTGGGTGGTCGCGCCGTCGGCGGCCGCCGGCGTCGCAGCGCCGTACTGAGTCTTGAGCTCCTGGACCGTGCTCATGTACGCCGCGAGCTGCTCGGCAGCCACCTGGTCGACGCCCGCCTGGTCCATGGGCAGCTCGGCACCGGCCTCCTGGACGATGACGCGAGCCCGCATGTAGTTGGGGTGAATCGGGCAGAGGTACTCATAGGTGCCCGGGGTGGTGAACTTCAGCACGAAGGGCGGCGTGGACGGGTCCAGCGCGACGCCGGAGTTGACGTAGCCGGTGCCGTCGTAGGCCGGTCCGCCGGCCGGGAAGAGAACCGCCGGGTTGAACATCAACTGCGGGTAGGCCGCCGCGGAGGCCGGTGGGGTGGCCACCGGTGCCGCGCCCTCGGCGGGAATGAAGATCGGCTGCACCTCACCGCCGGAGAGGAACGAGACGGCGTGGAAGCCCATCATCTCGAAGAAGATGCTGTCACCGGCATTGATCGTGATCTCACCCGGGAGGAAGGCATTGATTTCCGCCAACTCCTCCATGATCATGGCGCCGACGACGACCTTCCCGATCCGGGTGCCATCTGGCTGCTCGCCAAGTTGCGGGGTAGCAACGGGCGGCGGTCCACCCTCTGGGGATCCTTCTTGCAGCCGCGCGTTGTGGCCGCTGTGACCCTTCGGGGAGGCCGCGGAAGCCTTGGTGGCACCCAGCAGGGCCACGGCAGCAGCCGTGAGTCCGAGCTTGCCGGCCAACCCGAGGACATCCCGGCGGCTCATCCGTCCGGCATGGTATCGCGTCATTGCCCGCTGCAGCGCTGCCAACCGCATGTCGAGTTCCATAGTTGATGCATCACTCCTTGATCGGCTGTCGGTCGTTCGAGGCAACCCATCGGTTGGCCTCACTGGTGGGATCTGGGCCCCTGCGGACAGGTGTGCGGCGATCGACCTCCTCTCCTTTCGGCGAATCTCGGTCTTGCCTGGGTGTTACTGGACCGTGATCCGGCCCCACATGCCCTGACGGCCGTGCTGCTTGCACATGTATTGGTAGGTCCCTGCCTCGTCGAAGCGGTACGAGAAGGACTCGCCCGGCTTGAGGGAGACCGACTGGAAGGCGCCGCCCATCGCGGCCACGCTGTGAGTGTTGGCGCCCTTGTTGACCCAGGTGACGGTGGTGCCGGGCGCCACGGTCAGGTTGCCGGGTTCGAAGCGGTCGTCCCGCATCGCGATCTCGACGGCGGGGCCGTCCGTTGCGGGTTTGGCGTCGGCGGGCTTCTCGACCTCGGGGTTCGTCGCTGGCTGATCGGAGGTCGTGACAGGAGGCTGGGCAGCGCTCGGATCGGTCGTGGTACTGGCCGGGGCGCCGTGGGAGTGGCTCATCCCGCCGTTCGGGTCGGCCGCCGGGTGGGCCATGGGGTCCGCGTCGGTGCCGTAGACGGCGGCCAGGGGACCGGTGGGCTTGGCGCCGTCGTAGGCGATCAGGCTCATCATCCCGTTGGCCGCGTGGGACTCGATGTGGCAGTGGAACATCCAGACGCCGGGGTTGTCGCCGGTCAGCTCCAGGTCGTAGCGCTCGCCGGGGCCGATCAGGACGGTGTCCTTGGTGAGCTGGGCCGCTTCCGGCACCGGGTTGCCGTCGGTGGCGACGATCTTGAAGCTGTGACCGTGGGTGTGGATCGGGTGGGCCAGGCTGCCCATGTTCATGACGCGGATCAGGACCCGATCCCCCTCCGCCAGCGCGACCGGCGAGATGTTGCCGAAGGCGCTGCCGTTCATCAGGAAGAGGTCGGTGCCGAGCGCTCCGCCGTCCACGGTCTGGTCGCGCGGGCCGCGGGGGGCCTTGCCCGTCGCCACGTCCGGGGTCATCTCCAGGTCCCACTCGGAGAGCATGTAGGTGTACTCGCGGTCGTACTTCTGGGCCTGCTTCTTCGGCTCCACGATCAGCGGGCCATAGAGACCGAGCGCGATCTGGGTCGCGACGTCCGTGTGGGCGTGGTACATCCGGCTGCCGGCCGGGTCGGCCGTGAATTCGTAGACGAAGTCCTCGCCGGGCTCGACGGGAGCCTGGTTGAGGCCGGCGGGGCCGTCCATCTCGGGCGTGTTGTCGATGCCGTGCCAGTGGATGGAGGTGCCGACCGGGAGGCGGTTCTGAAGGGTGATCCGGACGGTGTCGCCCTCGTTGACCCGGATCTCCGGCCCCGGCACCTGGCCGTTGTAACCCCAGGCACGGACCGTGGTGCCGGGCATGATCTCCCAGTCGAACTCGGAGGCGGTGAGGGTGAACTCGTGGACCTGCGGCTTGGATTCCGCAGCGGTCGAGTCGAGCAGGGGGCGGCCGAGGGCGACGACACCAAGGGTGAGCGCGAGCAGCGCCACGGTGAGGGCCGCGCTGCCGCGGCCACCGAACGAAGCCCGCAGCGACCGCCGTCGCGGCTGGGGCTCGCTGAAACGCACAAAGTTCATGCCGATCCTCCCTGGGGCAGGCGCGTTCCCCGGTCCGGTCAGGCCCGAATTGGGGCCGCGAAGCGTGTGGATTGCCGTGGTGCCGGGTGCCCATCCGCACCCATCGTCGGGCGGGTCACCGGCCAGACGATCCCGCCGCCGTTTCCTTATGGATCTAAGGTTAGGGGGGAGGTGTCATGCGAGTTCGGCAGCGTTGTCACGGATTGGCGTGAGGTTGTCACGAAATCGTGACGAGCTGAGATGGCATAGCGGGTGCCTGCCCTCCGGCCGGCGAACTCGCCGGAGAGACTTGCCCATGGGCTATCCTCTCCCGGCAAGGAGCGTGGTGGCGTTCAGAAACGGGAGGAAGTTGGAGTGTCGACGCAGGTTGCTGGGGAGAACGCCCAGGGGCAGGGGCAGGGACGGGGCGGGGATGGCGGCGGGTACGCCTTCGAGCAGTTCACCGCCGTCCGACGCTACCAGCCGACGCTGGCGTTCTCGCCAGACGGCGGGGAGGTGGCCTACTCGACCAACACCTCCGGCCAGTTCAACCTCTGGCGGCAGTCGAGCGACGGCCACTATCCCCACCAGCTCACCCTCTACAGCGAGGAGGCGGTGCGGGAGGTGGCCTGGTCGCCGGACGGGGACGCGATCCTCTTCACCGCCGACCGTCAGGGCGACGAGTTCCGGCAGGTCTACCTGATCCCGGCCCGGGGCGGACGGCCGGCGCCGCTGACCGTGGCTCCCCAGGCGCAGTTCAACCTGGCGTCGGAGCCCTGGTCGCCGGACGGCCGCTTGATCGCCTACGCCGGCAACGACCGGGAGCCGACCGATCAGGACGCGATCGTGCGGGACGTGCGCGGCAGCGAGGTGGGGCGCCCAATGACCGGCGCGCTCTACCAGCCGGTCAACTGGTCCCCCGACGGGAAGCGGCTGACGGTCGTGGAGGTGACGTCCAACACCAACCTGGACGTTCACGTCGTCTCGCTGGCGGACGGCACGTCGCGCCACCTGACGCCCCATGAGGGGGAGGTGCGGTACCTGCCGGGGCCGTGGGCGGCCGACGGGTCCGGGTTCTACCTGGTAACGGACGAGGGACGGGAGTTCCTCGGGCTCGCGTTCCAGGACGCGGAGTCGGGCGAGCGGCGCTGGGTGGAGACGCCCGACTGGGACGTCGAGCAGGTGGCGATGACCGGAGAGGGGCGGTACCTCGCCTGGGCTGTCAACGAGGAGGGCTATTCCAAGCTGCACGTCCGCGATCTGGAAAGCGGCGAGGAACTGGACCTCCCGGCGCTGCCGGATGGCGTGATCGGCGTGCTGACCGCGTCCCAGGGCGGCGGCAAGCTGGGACTGATCCTGAACCGGCCGCAGCACCCGACGGAGGTCTACGTGCTGGACCTGGCCTCGGGCGCGCTGACCCAGCTCACGCACGGCTTTCTCGGCGGGATCGACGAGGAGGATCTGATCCGGCCGGAGCTGGTGCGGTTCCCCACGTTCGACGGCCGCGAGATCCCGGGCTTCCTGTACCGGCCCCGAGGCGCGGGGCCATTCCCGGTGGTGCTCTCCATCCACGGCGGGCCGGAATCGCAGGAGCGACCGGGCTACGCGGCGATCTACCAGTACCTGCTGAGCCGGGGGATCGGGGTGCTGGCGCCCAACATCCGCGGCTCGACCGGCTACGGCAAGGCCTACCAGGTGCTGATCCACCGCGATTTCGGCGGGGACGACCTGAAGGACTTCAAGGCCGCCGCCCGGTACCTGCGAGGTTTGGACTGGGTGGACGGGGACCGGCTCGGCGTGTTCGGCGGCTCGTACGGCGGGTTCGCGGTGCTCTCCTGTGTGAGCCGGCTGCCGGACTACTGGGCGGCGGCGGTGGACATCGTCGGGCCCTCCAACCTGGTCACCTTTGCCAAGGCGGTGCCGCCGATCTGGCGGCGCTTCATGGCGGCCTGGGTGGGCGATCCGGAGACGGAGACGGACTTCCTGATGGAGCGCTCCCCGATCACCTACGTGGACCAGATCCGGGCGCCGCTCTTCGTGATCCAGGGGGCAAAAGATCCACGGGTGGTGAAGGCCGAGAGCGACCAGATCGTGGAGCGGCTGCGGGCGCGGAATGTTGCCGTGCGCTACGACGTCTACGAGGACGAGGGGCACGGCTTCACCAAGCGGGAGAACGAGCTGCGCGCCTGGCGCGGCACCGCCGCCTTCTTCGAGGAGCACCTTCTGGGGGCGGCCGCCGCGGACTAGGGCTTGGCGGACGGCGCGGCTACGGGGACGGGAGCAGACCTTCCGCGCCGAGCAGGCGGTCCAGGCCGTCGACGAGGGCGTGGGCGCGTTCGACTACCGTGGAGCCCTGGAGGTCCCCGGCGGCGGAGAGCAGCGCCAGGACGGCGGGCTCCATGCCGGCCGGGATCTGGGGACAGGCCGCCGCGTGGTGGAGGAGGCGTTTCTCGCCCGGGTGGGTGCGGCGGTTGACGGCGAAGAGGATGTCGTAATAGCTGGCGAGCATGGCCGCCGCACGGTGCTGGACGCTGACCGGGTCGTCTCGGCGGACGGCCGTCTCGATCTGGCGCAGGAACGAGGAGCGGGCGGCGCGGAGAACCGGGTGGTTCTTGGCGACGATCGCCTGCCGGAGGGGCTCGGGGTAGGGGCGGTTGGCGTCCAACTGGAGGCGGGCGAACCAGCCGTCGGGATCCTGGAGCGGGACGGCGTGGTGGACGTTGTGCCAGAAGCAGGTGGAGTAGCCGACGGAGGCCTGGTGGCGGTCGAGCACGCGGTCCAACTCCACTTCAATCCAGCCGGGTGAGCGGAACATCACGTCCACCCCGAGGCCAGTCGCGGCGTCCAGCCATTCGTCGCCCGGCTCCCAAAATGCGTTGCCGACCTCCGCGGTGCCGGGCCGGGCGACGGCGGCGGCGATGGCGGCGCGGGCGGCGAGGGGCACGGGCGGATCGGCGTAGACGTAGATGTCCAGGTCCGAATCGGCCGAGTGGAGGATTCCAGTTCGGGAGCCGCCTAGGGTGACGGCCTGGACCTCGGGCAGCGCGGCGTAGCGGGCGGCGACGGTCTCGGCCATCTGGCGGGAAGGGTCGGTGTCACGAGTGGGGGTGGCAGCAGGACGCATCGCGCGGAACTCCTCACCGCGAGGGGTGCTGGGGATGGGCGCGGATAGGGCACGAGCGCGGCTGGGGGACACCTAGGGGAGCAGAACCTAGGGCGCACCGCCGTTTGCCTCTACGGAACGGGCACCCGGACGCCGGACGCGGGAGTAGGTCCGATCAGTTATCAGGCGGCCCGCGGTGCTCCCGAGGGGAGACGCGGGCCGTCGGGCAAGAACAGTTGAACCGTGAGGCCGCGTGGCGCATCAAAGATCGTTCGCCTGGTAGGGGCGAGGCATGCCTCGCCTTCGTCGGCAACCAGGCGACGCGTGCGTCACCCCTACCAGGGATCGGTCCCGGCGATTGGGGCGGGGCGATCCGCTAGGCGCTCTCGAGGGTGGCGTTGAGGTTGATCTGGACGTTGTTGCGGAGGGCGTTGGAGACGGGGCAGCCCTGCTCGCCCTCCCGAGCGGCCTGCTCGAAGGCGGCCTGGTCGAGGCCCGGCACTCGGCCGAGAACGTCCAGGTTGGAGTAGGTGATCTCGAAGCCGCCGCCCCCGGCCTTGGGGTGGAAGCCGACGGTGGCGGTGACCTCCAGTTGGTCGGCGGGGTTTCCGGCCTGGGCGAGGGCGTGGGAGAAGGCCATCGCGTAGCAGGAGGCGTGGGCGGCGGCGACCAACTCTTCAGGGCTGGTCTTGCCGTTCGCCGCTTCCGTGCGGGCCTTCCAGGTGATGGCCTGGTCCTTGAAGACGCCCGTGGTGTCGGCGGTGACGCGTCCGCTCCCTTCGAGGAGGCTGCCTTCCCAGACCGCCGTTGCCTGTCGCTCCGCCTGTGCGCGTGCCATGTTCTGGTGATTCCTTTCTGCTCATCCGCGGTGGGCCGGATTGGCCGCCGCGTATCGTTCACCGAGCCAATGCGGACCCGGCCGGCCACCCAAAGTGGGCCTACGCCGGGGATGGCAAGACCCAGACCTCCACAGCGTCCGTCGGTAGCGCCAGTCGGACGAGTGGAGGTCCGGGGATCAGCCCGCGGCTAGGCCGGCGGGGGGTCGATGTAGACGGTCTTGGTCTGGGTGAAGAAGTCCCGGGCGGCTTTGCCCTGCTCGCGGGAGTAGGAACTGGACCCCTTCATGCCGCCGAAGGGGACGTGCGGCTCGGCGCCGGGGGTCTCGCTGTTGACGTGGACGACGCCGGCCTGGATCTCGCGGGCGAAGGTGAGCGCCTTGCCGAGGTCACGGGTGAAGAGGGAGGCGGAGAGACCGAAGCGGACGGTGTTGGCGACGGCGAGCGCCTCGTCCATCCCGTCGACTGGAAACACGCCGAGGACGGGGCCGAACAGCTCCTCCTGGCCCAGCTTCGAGGCAGGGTCGACGTCGCCGAAGAGGGTCGGGGCGACGAAGTGGCCGCGACCGTGGCCGTTCTCCACGGGGCGATCCCCGCCGGCAAGCAGGTTGGCGCCGGCTTGGCGGGCGGCGTCCACTTCGCCGGCGATCCGCTCCGCGGAGTCCTCGGAGATGACTGGGCCGATCTGGGTCTCTGCTTGGAGGGGATCGCCGACCTTGAGGGCCTTGACCTTCTCGACCAGGCGCTCGGTGAAGGCGGCGGCGATGGAGCGGTCGACGATGGCGCGGGAGGTGGCAGTGCACTTCTGGCCGGTGCTCATCATCGCGCCGGAGACGACGTGGGCGAGGGCGTGATCCAGGTCGGCGTCGGCGAGGACGATCGCGGGGTTCTTGCCGCCGAGTTCGAGCTGGAGCTTGGTGCCGGTCTCCGCCGCGATCTTGCGTAGGTCGGCGCCGACGGCGTTGGAGCCAGTGAAGGTGATGCCGGCGACGCGGGGATCGCGGACGAGGGGATCGCCGACGGCGCCGGCACTTCCGGTGACCAGGTTGAGCACTCCCGGCGGCAGACCGGCCTCCGCGAGGACCTCGACAAGGCGGACGGCGCAGAGCGGGGTGAGGCTGGCCGGCTTGAAGACGACGGTGTTGCCGAAGGCGAGGGCCGGGGCGATCTTCCAAGCCGGGATCGCGATCGGGAAGTTCCAGGGGGTGATGACCCCGACGACGCCGAGCGGCTCGCGCACGGTGTAGAGGAGGGTGAGCGGGTTCATCGAGGGGTAGTGCTCACCGCTGGGCTGCTGGGCCTCTCCAGCGAAGTAGCGGAGGATCTGGACGGCGCGGCCGGTCTCGCCGATGCCCTCCTTGAGGGTCTTGCCCTCCTCCCGGGTGAGTTCCCGCCCGACCTGCTCCTGGCGGGAGGCGAGGATCTCGGCGGCCTTGTGGAGGATGTTGGCGCGGGCGACGGCGGAGGTGCGGCGCCAGCCGTCGGCAGCCTCGGCGGCGGCCGCGACTGCGGCCTCGACATCCTCCTTGGCGGAGGAGGCGAAGCGGCCGACGAGGTCGTCGGTGTTGGCGGGGCTGCGGTCCTCGAAGGTCTCGCCGGAAGCCGCGGGTCGCCATTCGCCGCCGATGTAGTTGCCGTAGGTCTGGACCTGGCCGGTCGCGGCCTGGGCGGTCTGAGCTGGTGCTGCCACTGGTTGGGTG
>JALYMD010000099.1 GCA_030773875.1 Chloroflexota bacterium
GCACGAGGTGCACAGCTTCGGCCTTGAACTCCGGAGGGTAGACCGGGCGGATGTGAGACACGGGAACACCTCCTCATGAGCACCGAATGCCCAATGATCGAGTGTCCACCTAGGCGGGGCAACTCCACCTACAGCAACGCCTGCTACGACCCGTGTTCTGTCATGATTCGACGACTTATGGAGACATTGATTATTGAAGTCTTTGAACATCATCAAATCTCTGAAAGAATCAAGAACTCAAGGGGGGATTACTTATATCTCGATGATCTCATCAATCAAATGCTAGCGTGTTCAACGTGGCACCTGGGCCGCAATGCCAGAAAGGCACTCCCGAAACTGAAGAGCATCGGTGATCAGTCTGCTCATAGTCGGCGATTCATCGCGCATCGTGCAGACATCGACAAGATTGGCAATGACCTGAGAGTTGTTGTGCAGGAGTTGGTCCTGCTCGCACGCCTGAAGTAGGAAGCGGACGCCGCACACGCCCGCTCGATTCTGTGTCCTGGTCTGCATGCTTCTGTGAGGGAATGATTGACATTGTGTGCTCATCGTGGTGGGCACGAGTGGGGCGTTTAGAAAGCGTCCCTGGTCAACGGTCGGCCTAATCTCCTATCCAGTTGATACGCGTTGGGTGGCAAGAAAATGTTGACGGAGAACTTTTTTCTGCCCGTTGTTGGTGTCGTGATGCACCGGGGCTCGCTCCGACAGCTCGGCACCCTCTGGGCAGTGAGCCTCGGGGCCAACTTGGTTGGCGCTCTCCTTTTCGCGTTCCTGGCCGCGCGCCCAGGGGATCCTCGACACCAGCCCGGCAGCGGGCATCCTTGAATTAGCGACGACCCTGGTCGGTTATCTCTTTTGGACCGCCCTCGTCAAGGCCCTCTTCGCCGGCTGGCTGATGACAGCCCTGGCCTGGATGCTGATCGCCGCCGAGGGGCTCGGACCGCGGCTCGTCCTCATTTGGGGGATTGCGGCGTTGGTGGTCCTCGCCGGCTTCAACAACGTGGTGATCTCCGCCGCGCAGATGTTCATTGCCATGTTCCTCGGTGCCCCGATCACGGTCGGCGACTGGCTGACGGCAAACTTCCTACCGGCGTTGCTCGGAAACGTGATCGGCGGCGGCGTCTTCGTGACGCTGCTGCACGTTGTCCAAGCACAGTACCAGCAATCCCAGGGGTAGAAGATGACCGGGCTCGGCTCCACCGGCCGCGCTTCCTGAAGGGACAACGTCATGGCCACCGACCTCGTCCAACTGAGCAAAACGGTCTCTCACGCGCTGCGGCACGCACCCTGGCTCTATGAACTAGAGGTGGACGAGGGAGGCTGGGTGCCGGTTGACGATCTACTCCAGGCGCTGCGCGAGCACCGCGCCGCCTGGCGCGGCCTCAAACACGATGACCTGGAGCGGATGATTGCTCGTTCGGACAAGGCCCGGTTCGAGCTGGAAGGTGGACGTATCCGTGCCCGTTACGGCCACTCTCTCCCCGGCAAACTCGCCCGAACCCCTGCCGCACCGCCATCCATCCTCTACCACGGGACCCCCTCGCGAGCCGTGCCGGCGATTCTGAGCGAGGGGCTGAAGCCGATGCGACGGCAGTACGTCCACCTCTCCACGGACGGCGACACAGCGCGGCAGGTAGGCGGTCGCAAGGGTGGCAGGCCCGTGATCCTGGTCGTCCGGGCTGGGGAAGCCCATGCGGCAGGTGTGCCCTTCTACGCCGGTAACGAGTTCGTCTGGCTGGCGGACCACATTCCGCCGCCGTTCTTGGACGCGCCGGACGCCTCGCGGCCTTCCTAAAGCACGCAAGCACGCCGTCGTGCGCTGCGTGCAGACGCCTTCTTCTCGACAGTGAAATTGAGCAACCTCGCCATCCCGAAGGCGTGGGCGGGGCGCTGCCCGTGTCCCATACGGTAGCCCCCATGGCGCAGTTAGGTACCCCGATTCGGTAGAGCCACCGATGCGTGAGCGCCCCCCGATCCCTAGATTGGGACCTGTGGCAAGGGCCACCTCCAACCCCCACTTCGACACCGAAGGAGGAGCAAAATGCCAGATACGACGCAGTTCACAGCCGAGTCGTTGACGCAGTGGCTCGCCGTCATGCTGTCGCTCGCCGCGGCCGTCGTGTACCTCGTCATCGCGTCACCGGCCGTGCCGGAGAGTTACAAAGCCCCCCCGACGCCGGTGCTGGTTGTCGCCGGACTGGCCTACCTCGTCGGGGCTGGCCTCATCGCACTCGACGACCGGCGGCTGCTCATCCTCGGCGCGGTACTCAACCCGCTGGTGCTCCTGGCTTACACAGTCGCGGCGATCAAGGGGCACGCGGCGGTCGATGGCCTCAGCCTGACCAGCAAGGCGGCCCAGATCGGGCTCGAGGTGGCGCTGCTGTGGCTCATCCTGAAGCCGTCCCAACCGGCCGGTGAGTTGGGGTGACCCGACCCTGGCCGGGCCAGGGGTTGCTTCATCACGCGGCCGGTCGGACTCTCGGTCCGTCCCGGCCGCCCCGTCCCCACGCCCCGTTCGCGTCGGGCTGCCGACGCGGGCCGCAAACCAGCAAGAGGAGGCCCGACATGCCCATCAAGCTCGCCGAGATGGACCCCCACGTGCCCTTCGTCCAGCAACTGCAACAAGAGACCGGCCCGGTCGTGTTGATCAACACGTTCACCGTCGCCCCGGAGGATGCCGACCGCCTGCTGGCGGTCTGGACCGAGGACGCCGCATTCATGAAGCGCCAGCCGGGCTTCATCTCGACCCAACTGCATCGAGGAATCGCCGGCAGCGTGGTCCTGGTCAACGTAGCGGTCTGGGAGTCGGCCGAAGCACTCCGCACTGCGTTCTTTTCCCCCGAGTTCCAGGCTCACGTCGGGCGCTACCCCGACAGCACAGTAACCCAGCCCCATCTCTTCGAGAAGGTGGCGGTGCCGGGCATCTGCGTCGCGTAATCCGTCCCAGCACTCCTTGTCGGGGCACGGCACGACCGAGCGAGAGTGACGCCGCGGCCACCAACGCGGCTACTGTCAGTTTGCCTCGCCCGACCGTGGAATCCGTGCCCCTTACGTTCCGTCCATCATCAGCCCGGAACCGGTCTGCTACCAAATCAAAGGCCGATTCGTTAGACAGGTCCTCATGCATGATGACGAGGGAAAGGGGGCCTATGCGGTGGGGTCCACCACCCGGTACAGGGTGCCGTCAAAGGAGGTTACGTACAACTCACCCGCGGCATCCTCACCGAACGAACTGGGGTTCAGCCCGGTCTCGATAGGATCTGAGGTGACCCACTCTCCGTTCCCATCACGGCCGAGACCCCAGACGAGGCCGGTGCCGAAATCAGCGTAGAGATAGACACCCTGCAAAGCCGGGATCGCCTCGCCGCGGTAGACGTAGCCGCCGGTGACGGAGATGCCCAGGTCGTGGTCGTACTCCGCCACAGGCAGCACCAACCCCTCGGTATCGCAGGCGGTGTCCGCGGGGAAGCAGTGAAGGCCCTCCGTGAGATTCCAGCCGTAGTTCTCCCCGCCGTTGCTGTCCGCAGGCTGGAAGTTGACTTCTTCGTACCGGTTCTGACCGACATCGGCCATGTAGAAGTCCCCGGTGGCACGGTCGAAACTGAAACGCCAGGGGTTGCGCACTCCCAGTGCCCAGACCTCCGGACGCGCCTGCCCTCCACCAGCAAATGGGTTGTCGTCCGGGATGGTGTAGGCAGGGTCGTCGGCATCCTCACCGGTGGCAACCTCCAGCCGGAGGATCTTGCCGAGGAGGCTGTCCGGGTCTTGGCCGCTGCCCTGGGGGTCGCCGCCGGCACCGCCGTCGCCGAACGTCGTGTAGAGGTAGCCGTCCGGGCCGAACAGGACCAGACCGCCGTTGTGGTTGGAGTAGGGGTCGTCCACGCGAAGCACGGTCGAGCCGCTGTCCGGGTCGGCGCGGTTCGGATCGTCGGCCGAGACCGCGAAGCGGGCGACGACGTTGGCCGCCGGCTCGGTGTAGCCGACATAGAAGAAGCCGTTCTCCTCAAACTGGGGATGGAAGGCAATGCTGAGCAGGCCGCGCTCGCTCCCGCTCGTATCGACCACACCCGTCAGGTCAAGGAACGGCTCGGGAAGCACCTCGCCGTTCTGGACTACGTGGATAAGCCCGCCCTGCTCGACCACGAAAAGCCTGCCACTGTCGTCGCCCGGATCGGCGACGTAGACCGGCCGGTCAAACCCGCCGACGACCGGCTCGACGTCGAAGGCGAAGGTCGCCGGATCGAACGGCATGTCCTCGTCCACGCTCTGCGCCGCCCCGCCTTGCGTCGAGCCGAAAACGAACGAGACAGCCAGCATCAGCACAAGGACGATCACCAAGGAATCTCCCCGGAACTTCATCGCTCGAGACATGCCTCGACCTCTATCTCCTTGGGGGCCGCACGCCCCGATCATTGCGCCGCCGAATCCAACCCACCGGTGCCGTTCTTAGGCATGGAGGGAGGCTGGGCCTTCACCACCTGTGGGATTGCCCACCTGTTTCAGCCTACGCACCGGAGCACAAACCGGACCTTGAGGCATCGCGGGACGCTGTTCTATCGGGTAGCGTGCCCAACGGATCACCTGTGGGGAGGCTCTTGGCGCGACCGGCGGCAGGCAGCAGGGTCAGATCATCCATGCCTGTACCGCTAACGTATACTCGCCGAGGCTGCATCCGGCAGCCGACCGTCACGTTCGCCACGCCCGTGCACTATGGGCGTCAGGAGATTCATGGACGAGCAGACACCGACGCCGCGCCGCCGACGTCACCCCTTCATCCGCACCGTCCGCGACATTGTCGAAACCCTGCTCTTGGCGGCGATCCTCTACATCGGCGTGCGGTCCTTCGTGCTCCCCTACCAGGTGGAGGGCGCGAGCATGACCCCGAACCTGCACAATCGGGAACGGCTACTGGTCAATCGCAGCGCTTACACCCACTTCGATGCGAACGCGCTCTGGAACCTGCTTCCCGGAGAGGATAGGACGGGTGGTTCGGAGGTCTATCCGTTCGACCCGCCCCAGCGCGGCGATATCATCGTCTTCACCCCGCCGCAGCAGTCCGACAAGCCCTACATCAAGCGGATCATCGGCCTGCCGGGCGACACCGTGACCTTCACCGCTGGGCACGTCTTTATCAACGGCGAGGCACTGGACGAGGAGTACATCGACGGCCCGATCACCGAGTGCGAGGGCTCCTACTGCGACGTGGGACCGATTCCGGATGACTCCGTCTACGTGCTGGGCGATAACCGCACCAACAGCACCGACTCCCGCCGCTTTGGCCTGGTGACGATGGACAGGATCATCGGCAAGGTCTTCTTCACCAACTGGCCGCTCGACGATATCGGCCCCGTCTC
>JALYMD010000100.1 GCA_030773875.1 Chloroflexota bacterium
CCCGACAGGGGTTCTGGCTGATCCTCAAGTCCTACGCGCAGCAAGCCGAAATCGGGGATATCACTCCCCACACGCTGCGCCACTCCTTCGCCACCCATGCCTTGAAACACGGCGCCAACCTGCGCGACGTGCAGCAGATGCTTGGGCACGTCAGCATCTCCACGACCCAGGTCTACCGCCAGCTCGTCGCGGGCACCCCCATTCTCGCAGGGGGAGGAATTGGCGGACGAGTGGACGGGACAGGTACGCTGAGCGAGCCCGGCATCGTGACCTGAGCCACGCGTGTTGGCCGGAGGTGAGAATCAAACCCTGGCTCCTCCCGCCGTACCCTGAGCCGCCCTTAATAGACGCAGTCACCACGGCCGTTGGTGCCATGACCTGGCGCCCGTAAGGAGACGTCCATTCCGATGACCGACACCAGCGTGCCAACCGTTCAGACCACCCGCCCCGCCACGATGGACAAGATTGTCGCGCTCTGCAAGCGACGGGGGTTCGTCTTTCCCGGCTCCGATATCTACGGCGGTCTTGCCAATACGTGGGACTACGGGCCGCTCGGGGTGGAACTCAAGAACAACGTCAAGCAGCTTTGGTGGCGCACCTTCGTTCAGCGGCGCCGGGACATCGTCGGCCTCGACGCGGGCATCCTTATGCACCCCCGCGTCTGGGAAGCATCCGGCCACGTCGTCAACTTCAACGACCCCCTCGTGGACTGCAAGACCTGCAAGAGCCGCTTCCGGGCCGACCACTTGATTGAGGAGAGGCTGGGGCTGCACGTCGACGGCAAGTCCCCAGAGGAACTGACCGCGATCCTGATGGCGGCGAATTTGCCTTGCCCACACTGCGGAAACCGCACTCTGACCGACGCCCGGCAGTTCAACATGATGTTCCGGACGGTCATTGGCCCGGTCGCCGAAACCGGCGTCCAAGTCTATCTGCGGCCTGAGACGGCGCAGGCGATGTTCGTCCAGTACAAGAACATCGTCGCAACTGCCCGGGTCAAGTTGCCCTTCGGCATTGCCCAGATCGGCAAAGCCTTCCGTAACGAGATCACGCCGGGCAACTTCATCTTCCGGGACATCGAGTTCGAGCAGATGGAGATCGAGTACTTTGTCCGGCCTGAGGAAGGGGTGACGGCCTTCGACGGATGGTTAGACGCGATGCGCGGCTGGCTCGACCTGATCGGCCTGTCCAGAGATCACGTCCGCATCCGAGAGCATGCCGCCGAGGAGCTTTCCCACTACTCCGATCGCACGGTCGACGTCGAATATGAGTTCCCCGGACCTATGGGCTGGAAGGAGCTGTACGGTCTTGCCAACCGGACGGATTTCGACCTTCGTCAGCACCAGGAACACAGCGGGGAAGACCTGACCTACTTCGACCAGGCCAGCAATACCCGCTTTCTCCCCCACGTCATCGAGCCGACCTTCGGCGTTGACCGGACCGTCCTTGTCCTGCTCCTCGACGCCTACGACGAGGAAGAGACGACCGACGTCAATGGGAAGCCGGACACCCGGATCGTGCTCCGGCTCCATCCCCGGATTGCGCCCTATAAGGCGGCAGTCCTACCCCTGATGAAGAAGCCAGAACTGGCAGGACTGGCCCGCGAGCTCTTCGACCGCTTAGAAGCCGAAACAGGTGCGCTCGTCGACTATGACGAGACCGGCAACATCGGCAAACGCTACCGGCGCCAGGATGAGATCGGGACGCCCTTTTGCTTCACGGTCGACTACGAAACGCTGGACGACCAGGCCGTTACCGTCCGCGACCGCGACACTACGAGTCAGCACCGGGTCCCGCTCGCCGACGTGCCCGCCTTCCTGCGGGAGCGGATCGCGTAGTGACCCGACCGTTCAGGTAGCGTCAACCCGAGGTTTTGGATCGGGGCCCTGCCGCGCAAAGTCGAACGTCGACTGCGGGTCATCCGCTGAGGCTTTGCCGCCCACGACGGTCGTGTAGCGCAGCAGGAATCCGCCCAGCAAGACGAGGGTCGAGGAGAGCATGCCGAGCCTACGCCGGCTCTTCTCACCCAGCACACGAACGACGGCGTGCAGTCCTAGTGGCAGAAGAAGGCCGGACCCGACCGTGCCGTAGCGCAGGAGCGCCCCCAGTGTCCCGGTCTTCACCGGCGCTGCCGTGGTGCCGAGCCGGGCGCTGGAGGCGGCAAGCAGCCCCAGCTCGGCCCCAATTGCCACCCGCTCCAGCCGCTCCAGTCGCTCCAGCGTCGCGCGCTCCGTCCCTTGAACCACGGAGAGGGCCAGGCTGATTGCGGAGGCTGCGGTGGAGAAAGCCGACGCCAGGAAGAGCGGTCCGAGCAGGAGCGCGTTCTTTGCCCAGAGTGGAACCGCCGTCACCCCGAGCAGGACGCCGGTGTAGCCGGCCACAAACAAGCCCCACGGCAACCCTGCAGCTCCGATAGCCTTCGCTGGCCAACCGGCGAGAGTCCTGGCCGCCCGCCCCGCGCCAAGAAGTCCATCCTCAGCCGCTTGCACGGCGGCAGACAGGGCAGCAAAGGCGCCGAACACCGTCAATCCCCACGTCCCCACTGACATTGGCGAGCGGAGCTTGAGGACGCGAAGCATCTTGAAGAACCGCTCGGGCCTGCCAAGGTCCAGGATCAGGAGGACCGGGCTTGGCAGCAGCGTCGCGAAAGACAGGTAGCGTCCCGCCCTTACCAGGCGCTGGTCCTCCTTTGGCCCAACAAGCTGTGCAACCGACGCGATGGCATAGCAGGCGCCGGCGATGCCGCCGAGAAAGAAATAGACAACGATCAGCCAGTGCCAATGTGGGCGGTGGATGACCGGCACGCCGTAGTAGCTGCCGCGGGCTTCATCGGCTGCAGATCGCCCATGAGGCCGGGCCGGGTCACCGGCTTCCGGCCCTCCGCGCTTTCGGCTCCCGTCGGACGTCCAGCGACGCTCGAACGTTTCCATCAGACGGGTACTCCTTGGAGAGCAAGGCTGGAGGACGAAGAAGGACGGTGCCTCATCGTCTCCTAAGCGCTCCCACCGCCGCCAGGCCGAGACCAAGAGCGGCCGCAGCAGTCGTCACAAAGGCCGGCAGAGTCTTGTCGCTTGGTCGCTGGGGACTGGCAGGAAGGTTGTAGGTCTCGGGCTCCGCCGTCAGGACAAACAGGGCGTTGAGCCCGTCGATCCCGCCCGTCCCCCCTGAGCAGAGGTCACCGTAGATTTGCGCTTGCCCGACACCGCGGCTCTGTAAGTCGGCGACGCGCTTCACCGCCCGAGGCATCAACTCCTCGATCGGACCGAACTGGATCGAATCGGTCGGGCAGGCCTTGGCGCAGGCTGGTTCCAATCCGTCCACCAGCCGGTCGTAGCAAAGGGTGCATTTATGCGCCGTGTGATCCCCGCCACTCAGTTGAGGCACGCCGAAGGGACAGGCGGGAACGCAGTACCCGCATCCATTGCAGACATCATCCTGAATGACCACGGTGTCGAACCGTGTGCGAATGATGGCTCCCGTCGGACAAGCGTCAAGACAGGGTGCGTTGACACAGTGCTTGCAGACGTCACTGAGCATCAACCAAGCCGTCTGGCCCGGGGCAGGCGCGAGAAGGCCGCCAAGCGGATCCGAGGACACCGGGGCGGTTCGTTCCACAAACGCGACGTGACGCCACGTGGTCGCGCCGAGATCACCGGTGTTGTCATAGCTAAATCCGGTCAGTCCCTGGCCGCCGTTGGAGCCGTCGGCTGGGAGCTGGTTCCACTGCTTGCACGCGACCTCGCAGGCCTTGCAGCCGATGCACAGCGACGCATCGGTCAAGAAGCCGACCGCACCGGGCCGCGCTCCGGTCTTGCCGGCCGTGGTTGCATCGAGGGAGAGGGCCTCGTTCATGTCTCGTTCTCGGACGAGGCGGCAGCCTCGCTTGTCGACTCGTCAGAACTCTCGCTCAACCGACCTTTCCGGATCGCGCAGGTGAAGGCTTTGGCCTCATGGATCAACGAGTTCGGGTCTTCAATAAGCGCGCTCAAGTCGTTAGCCACGTCCCCTTGGGCTAATCCCGTGTACCCGTAGTGCCATGGCACGCCGACCTGGTGCAGCCGCTCCCCGTGGATCATGAGGGGAGGGATGCGATCGGTGACCAAGGCGCGCGCCTCAATGGCGCCACGGAGCGTGCTCACGGTCACCCAATCGCGGTTGTCCACCCCGAGCGACCGCGCCAGCGACGGATCGATTTCGACGAAACCCTCCGGCTGCAACTCCGCGAGCCAGGGGACGAACCTGCTCATCGCGCCAGCCGTGTGATGCTCGGTGAGGCGGTAGGTGGTGATGACGTGCGGGAACCGCGGATCGGCGATCGCGTGGTAGCGATTGGTCGGCCGGTCATGCAGCTTCGCGGATGGGCTTCGTGGCTGATCGGGATAGAGCCTGTTACCGACTGGTGTCTCCCACGGTTCGTAGTGGGTCGGCAGTGGCCCGTCCCGAAGACCAGTCGCGGCGTAGAGTTGCCCCTTGCCGTCGGCCATCATGATGAACGGGGCGTCGCCACCATGCGCGTCCATGCCGTCCGCGCCGGCGAGAGGCTGGAAGTCCGGGGGCTTGGAAACGGGAAAGTCGGGCGAATCATGTCCGGTCCAGCGGCCCTGATCCGGATCCCACCAGATCCACGCCTTCCGCTCAGACCATGGAGAGCCGTTCGGACGGGCGGAAGCGCGGTTGTAGAGTATGCGTCGGTTGGCTGGCCAGGCGAACCCCCAGCCCAGTGCCGCCCTTTCGTCCCCATTCCGGTTCCTAGCCAGGTTGCGTCCCTCGTCGGGCATGATCCCGGAGTAGATCCAGCAGCCACAGGCAGTGGAGCCGTCGTCCTTCAACGCCGTGTAGTCGGGGACCAACCGCCCGTCTCCCACGTTGTAGCCATTGATCTCCTTCAGCACCGCCTCCAAATCCGGCTCCCCCTCATCGTCCCGGTACTCCCAGGCCAGGGCCTGGATCTGCCGGCCGCGAGCGGAATGGTCCCCGGCGTAGAGCGTCTTCAGCTGCTGAGCCAGGTTGTGGATGAACCATGCTTCCGAGCGGGCATTCCCCGGTGGATCAACCGCCTTATCGTGCCATTGCACCAGCCGCTGGGTGTTGGTGTAGGAGCCCTCTTTCTCCGGCGTTACCGCGGCGGGAAGGAGAAAGATTTCCGTTTTGATCTCCTTGGCGCTCACCTCCCCATTTCGGACCTCCGGTGCGTCATGCCAGAACGCTGCCGTCTCCGTCTCGAAAAGGTCTCGCACCACCAGCCAGTCCAGATTGGCCAGCGCCCGACGGGCGAGACGCGCATTTTGTCCTCCCACCGCAGGGTTCTGCCCCATGCAGAAGAGCCCCTGCATGGCGCCCTCCTGCATCATCAGGAGCATCGGCTGGAAGGAGTAGTCCCCGCCGATCTTAGGTACCAGGTCATACGCGAAGTCATTCTCAGGCCGGGCCTCATGGC